>JARLHH010000323.1 GCA_031292335.1 Candidatus Limnocylindrales bacterium
CAGCGGTTTCGATTCCACGCATGTTGGCTCCTGCGAACGATACGGCACGCCACCTGGTGCCGAGCCGGCGATCGCGCCTGTCCGGCAAGGGTGTCGCTGTCATGCCCGCAGTTTCGCTGACGGAGTCTTTCGAATGCGTTACGGACGATGGGTCGCTCGGGGGGCCTCCGAGGCGAGGAGCCGCAGCCAGAACGGCCCTGCGGGGGTATCGCTCAGCATCGTCACCCGACCGAAAGGTTCCCGGGAGGACGCTGCGCCTGAACGGGACGACGGGCCATCCGACGTCCCGATCTACCGGAAGGACGCTCAGATGACCACCATCACCCCGCCCGTGACGAGATCGCACCCACCCGCCGCCATTCCGCGTGGCATTGGCGACCGCGTTCGCGCCGCACTTGCCCCGCGGGAGCGTGCGGCTGCCTGGACGCTGCCGGCAACCCTCGGCGTTCTCGCCCTCGCGGCCATCCTCTACCTCGTCAACCTGACGGTCAGCGGCTACGCGAACGAGTTCTACTCCGCCGCGGCATGGGCCGGCTCGCAGAGCTGGTCGTCCTGGTTCTTCGGCTCCATCGATCCGGCCAACTTCATCACGGTGGACAAGCCGCCCCTCGCGACGATGGTGATGGGCCTCTCGGTCCGTCTCTTCGGCCTGAGCTCCGCGGCGATCCTGCTGCCCGAGGCGCTCATGGGGGTCGCCACCGTCGGGATCCTGATGGCGACCGTCCGGCGGACCTTCGGCGGCGTGGCCTCGATCATCGCCGGCCTCGTCATGGCGTTGTCACCGGCCGCCGTCCTCATCTTCCGCTACAACAACCCGGATGCGCTCCTGACCCTCCTCCTCGTCGGAAGCGCCTACACGTTCCTGCGCACGATCGAGGACGGCCGCTTCCGCTGGCTCGTCCTGACGGGGCTCCTGGTCGGCCTTGCCTTCAACACCAAGCTCCTCCAGGGCTGGATGGTCCTGCCGGCCTTCGCGATCACCTATGCGCTCTGCGCGCCCGGCTCGATCGGCCGACGGGTCGCCGGCCTTGCGGTCTCGCTCGGCGCCGTGATCGCGGCGAGCAGCTGGTGGGTCGTCGGCATGCAGCTGGTGCCGGCCTCGCTCCGCCCGTACGTCGGCGGAAGCACGGACGGGTCCGCTCTCAACCTCATCCTCGGCTACAACGGGCTCGGCAGGCTCTTCGGCGGGGATGGCAACGGCGCAGGCGGTGGCGGGGGCGCGAGCTTCGCCGGAACCCCGGGCCTCCTCCGGCTCTTCAACGACGAGATGGGCGGCCAGATCGCCTGGCTCCTGCCGGCATCGGCCGTCGGCTTCGTCAGCGGGCTCGTCGCCCGCGCGCGTGCCCGACGGACGGACCTTGCCCGGGCCGCCTACCTGATGTGGGGCCTCTGGCTGGCGACACACGCGCTCGTGTTCAGCTTCATGTCCGGGACGATTCATTCCTACTACGTGGTCGTGATGGCCCCCGCGATCGGGGCGCTCGTCGGCGGCGGGCTGGTCGCTCTCTGGGGGGCTCGCGACCGGCACGCGTGGGCGGGTGCCGTCCTGGGCGGAACCGTCCTGGTCTCGGCCACCCTCGCCTGGATGCTTCTCGATCGAACCCCGACCTTCGTCCCGGGTCTCGGGCTCGGGATCTTCGTGATCGGCGTCGTGGTTGCCGTCGCGCTGACGCTTCCCGCTGCCATCCTGCCGCGGCGCCTCCCGGTCATGGCACTCGGCCTCGCGCTCGCGGTCCTGCTCGCGGGCCCGGCTGCCTACGCGGCCGACACGATGGCCACCGCATACTCGGGCGGCGTTGTCTCGGCCGGGCCCCCCGCGAGCGGCGACATCGGCGGCCCTGGGGGCGCCGGCGGCCCGGGCGGCGGGC
>JARLHH010000324.1 GCA_031292335.1 Candidatus Limnocylindrales bacterium
CGCCGGTGATGGCGTGGGCGCCGGTGATGGCGTGGGCGTCGGCGTGGGCGTGGGCGTGGGCGTGGGCGTCGGCGTGGGATCCGGGCTCGGGGTGGGTGTCGGCGTCGGCGTGGGCGTCGGGGTCGGCGTGGGCGTGGGCGGCGGCGTCGGCGTAGGGCTCGGATCCGGGCTCGGGGTCGGTGTGGGCGTGGGCGAGGGCGGCGAGGAAGGCTCCGGCACGGGCCGTGCCGCGAGGTTCTGCGGGACCGGCGCGGCGAGCACCGCCCAGTCGGCGGCATTCTGGTTCGAGTCCGTGACGTTCCCCGCGCTTCCGCCGGGCCGGCGCTCGATGCTCTGGCCGGTGGGCGGCGCGGGCGCCGCGGCACCCTCGACGAACGCGTTGGTTGCGTCGCCCCAGCCGACCGCGTCGACCGGCGCGCCACCGGCGGCGCGGAGCACGAGGGCGCCACCGGTGGCCGCGAACCCACCCGAGTAGGTGGCGTCGGCGCCCGACGCGAACACCCCGAGGGAGTTCGCGACCAGGAGGTGCTGGCCCGTGTCGAGGAGCCGCAGCTCGCCCCAGGCCGCCTTCTTCGTGACGGTGGATCCCGATGACGTGACGTAGACGAGCTCCATCCCCGCGAGGTCCGCCGGGACTGGCCCGGCGTTCGTGATCTCGACGTACTCGTCGGAGGCGGACGCACCACCGGTCACGACCTCGGCGAGGAGCAGCCCTGTCGACGGGGGCCAGGCGACTGCCGCGGCGGGACGCAGGTTCGCGACCGCGGCGGGCGTCGCTCCCGCCCGCGGCGGACCGCCGGTCAACGTCGCAATGAAGAGCAGGCTGGCGACCGCGCCGAACGCGGCGCTCCTCGAGGCGCGCATGGACGACCTCCCGGCGGGCGGTGGCGGCGGAGGATCTCGGGCGGGCATCCGTGGCGGGCAACGGCGGCGCGCCGGGTGTACCACGCGCCGCTCATCAATCCCTTATCCGCCGCCGGGTTACGATGCTCGACGCGACATACCCCGTCGCCCCGACCAGCCGACCCAGGAGGATTCGTGGCCCGCGCGAAAAGGACTGAACGCGCCGAAGCGCGCCGCCGTCACCGCTCCGTCACCGGAGTGGCCGAGAGCCCGGAACTCGAGATCGACGAGGCTGAGACGCGCGGGACGTCGGCGGCGGCGACCTCACGCGGCGACCGCGCGAAGCGGCCCGACGGCGCGTCGACGTCGCGACGTGAGGCGGCGATGCCCCCTCGACCAGGCTTCGTGGCGGGGCTTCGCCGTGCCGCGGGGCCGGCCGACGTCCTCGCCGACGTCCGCGCGTTGCCCGCGATCGCGCTCCACTCGAAAGCGTTGATGGTGCCGCTCGCGATCATTGTCGCGATCACGGCGCTCTTCTTCATCCCCGGGGTCTCCGCGAACCCGATCGTGGTGCTGCTTGGCAGCCTGGCGCTCCAGCCGCCGCCGATGATCGTCCCCTTCCTCGGCGGGATGCTCGCGCCGCGCGGCGCCTGGCTGGTGGGTGGGATCGTGGGGCTCGCCAACGCGCTCGCATATTCCCTGCTCTTCGCGGTCTTCACGAACTCGGTCCAGACGGGCCTGGGGTTCACCTACGTCATGACCACGGACCAGAAGGTGGGGGTCGTCGTGAACGCGGTCGTGACGTCGGTGCCGTTCGGCATTCTCGTCGGGGCGTTCTCCGGCTTCTACCGCCGGTTCCTGTCGATGTCGAGCCCGGCCCGGCAGGCCCCCGCGAAGGCAAAGCGCCGCTGACCGACCACCGGCCGCGCCCGCGGCTGGTGCCCCAACGAGAGCGGCACGCTCCGCCGGCGGTTCATGCCAGCCGGCGCATGCCGGCATGGCCCATGGGGCGCACGCCGTCCGGCCGAGCGGGACCGCCGGCGGCACGGGCCACCTCGACGAGGGGTTGGATCTCGTGGGCCACCACGTTCACGACGCTCGATTCCCGCTGCAGGCTCCCGTCAACCACGAGGAGGGCGTTCCGCCGCACCACGCCCCGAAGACGAGCCCACGTGTCCGGCCAGAGCGTGACGTTGACCATCCCGGTCTCATCCTCCAGGGCAAGGAAGACGGTCCCCTTCGCGGTCATCGGGTGCTGGCGGGTCACGACCAGGCCGCCGACGCGCACGGGTCCGGGCCGGCGCTCCGCGAGCGCCGCGTTCGTCACCGCTCCGACCCGCTCCAGCGCCGGGCGGAAGAGGCCGACCACCTGGCGCCGCGCGTCGAGTGACAGGATCGCGTAGCTGTCACCGAGCCGCTCCAGCTCGGTGAGCGGCGGAAGGTCCGGCGCGGGCGTGGCCGGGAGCCGCAGGTCCAGGGGCCGGCCGGCGACCCGGCCACCGCCCCTGGGCGCTCCTCGCGCGGGCCGAGCCACCTCTCGCAGCTGCCAGAGGAGCTCGCGGCGCGGCCACCCCAGCGAATCGAGCGCACCTGCCCGGATCAGCCGCTCCAGCACCTCCTCGGGAAGACGGGTCCGTTCCACGACGTCCGGCAGCGACGTGTACGGGCCGCGCGCCCGCTCCGCGTCGAGGTGCGCGGCGTGCTCCTCGCCGATCCCCTTCACGAGGTGGAGGCCCAGGCGGACACCCCAGCCCACGGCGCCCTCCGCCGACCAGCGATCGCGCGCCGCCGAGGCCGGGACCACGCAGGCGGGTGAGCGGATCGGGCGGGGCCGCGCGTCGATCCCGGAATCGCCCGGGAGCGGTTCCCCGGGGTCGTCGTCGTGGCGTCCGTCGTCACCGGCCGTTCCCGCGAGCGCCCAGCCGGGCCGCCCCACCCACTCGGTGGTGGTCCGGTGGAAGGACGCGTTGACGTCCACGGGGAGGACCGCGACGCCGTGGCGCTTCGCGTCGTTGACCAGCACCTCCACCGGGTAGAAGCCCATCGGCTGGGCGTTGACCAGGCCGACGAGGAACTGGGCCGGGTAGAACAACTTGAGGAACGCAGACTCGTAGGCCGTCCGGGCGAACGCCGCGGCGTGGCTCTTGGCGAACCCGAAGCTGGCGAAGCCGGCGACCCCGCGGTAGAGCTCCTCCGCGTCGACCCGCGGCATCCCCGCGACCCGCACGCAGCCGTCCACGAACCGGGCGTGGAGCTTCTCCATCTCCGCGCTGGAACGCCACGTTCCCATGGCGCGGCGGAACCCGTCCGAGTCGCCGGGCGAGAACCCGGCGACCTCGATCGCGATCCGCATCACCTGCTCCTGGTAGAGGATCACGCCCATCGAATCGTGGAGGATCGGCTCGAGCGATGGGTGCAGGTAGGTCACCGGCTCCAGCCCCTGCCTGCGGCGCAGGTACGGGTGGACGGCATTCCCCTGGATGGGGCCCGGCCGGATGATCGCGACCTCCACGACCAGGTCGTCCAGGCAGCTCGGGCGCGACTTCGGGAGCGTCTGCATCTGGGCCCGGCTCTCCACCTGGAAGACGCCCACCGTGTCGGCCGCCTGGAGCATCGCGAAGACCTCGGGGATCTCCTCCGGAAGCCGGTCGAGGTCCACGCACGTCGCGCAGTCGTGCTCCACGAGGGCGAGCGTCTCGTCCATCGCGGCGAGCATCCCGAGGCCCAGCAGATCCAGCTTGATGAGCTTGAGCGTCTCCACGTCCCGCTTGTCGAACTGGACGACCACCCGGCCCGGCATGGTGGCGCGCTCCAGCGGCGCGATGTCAATGAGCGGCGCCGCGGTGACGAGCATGCCGCCGGTGTGGATGCTCAGGTGACGAGGGAAGCCGTCGATGCGGGCGCACAGCTCCAGCCAGCGCTCCCACGGAGAGAGGCCGGCCACGCTCCCGGCGCGCGGCCGGGCCGGCAGCCCGGCGACCCCGGGCGCGAGCCACGCGACGCTGGCGGGAGAGTCGCCCGGCCCACCCTCGTCGTCCGACGCCCCGCCGGGCCGGACCGCGGGACGCGCGCCGGGGCGGACAGCCGGGACATCGCCGTCGCGGGCCTCGCCGGGCCGTCGAAAGAACTCCACGAAGCCGCCGTCGGCCTCCAGGTCCCGCCGGACCATCACCGGGTCGTACGTCTCCAGCGCCTTCGCGACCCGGTCCACGAGGGGCCGCGGGAAGCCGAGCGCGGCGCCGACCTCGCGGACCGCCGAGCGCGCCCGGTATGTGACGAGGTTGCAGACCATCCCGGTGTGCTCGGCGCCGTAGCGCTCGTAGACGTACTGGATCACCTCCTCGCGGCGAGCCGAGGAGAAGTCGATGTCCACGTCCGGGTAGGTGGTCCGGCCCTCGTTGATGAAGCGCTCGAACAGGAGGTTGTGGCGGATGGGATCCACCCGCGTGATCCCGAGCACGTACGCGACGATCGAGTCCGCGGCGCTCCCCCGCCCCTGGGCGGGAATCCGGCGTTCCTTGGCGAACCGCATCAGGTCCCAGCAGATCAGGAAGAACTCGGCCAGGCCGGTCCGCTCGATGACGTCGAGCTCGTGGGCGAGCTGGCGCACGACCGCCGGCGTCACGGGGTGATAACGGCGCCGGATCCCCCCGTGACAGAGCTCCACGAGGTACGAGAAGGGCGTCTCGCCGCCCGGGACCGTGAAGCCGGGAAAGCGGTAGCGCTCGAAGCCGAGGTCCACCGTGCAGGCTGCCGCGAGGCTGCCCGCGTTGGCGAGCCCCTCCGCCCAGGCGTGCGCGGTCTGCCGGTTCGACGTGGCCGGGTCACCGGGAGGCAGGGCCGCGAGCTCGGCCGCGGACTTGAGATGGTGCTCCCCGCTGGGGGTGCGCAGGTCGGCGAGCGTCTCGAGGCTCCGGCCGTGGCGGATCGCCGTCAGCACGTCGTGCAGCTCGCGATCCTCCGGGCGCGCGTAGTGGACATCGTTCGTGACGACGACCGGGAGGCCCAGCTCGGCGGCCAGGCGCACGGACTCCGCCACGAGCCAGTCGTCGTCGGGCAGCAGGTGATAGGCGAGCTCGATCACGAAGCCGGCCCCCGCCACGTCTCCGCCGGGGCCGCCGAAGCGGCGCGCGTACTCCCGGGCCACGGCGTGCGCCCCTGCCCGGTCCCCCGCCCGGAGCCTCCGCGCGAGCTCGCTCTCCCGGCAGCCCGAGAGCGCCACCAGCCCCTCCACGTGGTCCGCGAGCAGCGCCTGGGTGAGCCGGGGCGCGGCCTTGGTCCCGGCCAGGTTCGCGCGGCTCAGGAGCCGGCAGAGGCTCCGGTACCCGGCCGCGTTCCGGGCGAGCAGCACGAGGTGCGGCCCCCGTTGGGGCAGCCCGATGCCGCGGTGGTCCTCCTTCGTCGCTGCCCGGTGGCCGGGAAGGCGCGCACGCTCCGGGAGCGGCCGGGCGGGCAGGCCCGCGAGCGGCCTCCGGACACCGCCGCCACCGGTCGGCGACGGGCGACCCCGGCGGGCGGGCCGACGACCCGGGATGACCAGCCCGTCCGGGTCCGGGACCAGCGGATCGGCGAGCTCCACCTCCACGCCGATGACCGGGTGGAGGCCCGCCTCCTCTGCTGCCGTCGCGAACCGGACGACCCCGTAGAGACCCTGGCGGTCCGTGGCGGCAAGGCCCGAGAGGCCCAGCTCCACGGCCCGCGCGACCAGGTCCGCGGGCGACGAGGCACCATCGAGGAAGGAGAAGCTCGTGTGCGCGTGGAGCTCGGCATACGGCGGCGCGGGCATGGCACGACCGGTGAGACCATCGAGAAGGGACGGCGGCGCGGCCGTCGCGGCCGGCGGGGTGCCGCAATGATAGAACATCTGTTCGATCGACGTCAAGACCCCGAGGCCCGCGGCCCGCACCGATCGCTGTGGCCATCCGGCCGCGGGCAGCCTGCGCTTCGGGACCGTCTACTATGGCGTGGACTGCCCCCGGCCCAGACCCGGCGGACCCGAGCAAAGGAGTGCGAGCGATGGGACCGACGGCACGCGAGTGGCTGGGTGCCGGCCTCCTGGCGTTGATCCTGGTGGGCCTGATCATCGTCCTCGTCGCGGCCGGCGCGTCCGGCGCGAAGCCCGCCGCGCTCGCCCTGTTCCTCGCCTGACGCGAGCGCCGGGACGCGGCCGGGACATCGGCGCGTCCGCGGCCCGTCGGGCGGGCCGGTCAGTCGTAGAGCCGCTCCAGGTGCCACGAGCCGTCCACGCGGTCCAGGTAGACGAGGGCGAGCCACTGGCTCCCGACGACCTTGAAGTAGTCACGCGCGATCGGGCGGCCCCACCACGCCTCGTCGACGCGCCAGCGGGTGCAGACCTCCACCGGCTCGCGGCGACCGGCCCAGCGGATCGCGACGAGGCGGCCGGATTCGTCCAGCTCCGCCTCCACGGCCGGGTGCTCGCGCAGGAGGCGTGTCACCGGGCCGGCTCAACGCCATCGGCGGTCACGGGGCGCCACGTCCAGCGTGTCTCGGGCAGCGGCGCCTCGGGGTCGGCAAGGACGATCCGGCCCACCCGCCCCTCGCC
>JARLHH010000325.1 GCA_031292335.1 Candidatus Limnocylindrales bacterium
CGTCGAGGCCGAGGAGCGTTCCCACGGCCGCCATCAGGACGTCGTGCCCGTCCCCGGTCGAGCCGGGGAAGTCGCCCGGGTGGAGCCGCGCGTAGGAGAGGAGCGAGTTGATCTTGCCCGAGTACGTCCCCCCGTTGGGCAACGGCACGTCCACCATGTCGCGCGCCAGCGAGAGCATCGAGACGGTCTTCGCCACGGGGTCGAGCGACGCGACCATCAGCGTGTCGGTCAGGAACGTAGTGCGGCCGACGCCAGAGTCGACGCCGATGAGCAGCACGTTCACCCGGGCGGAGGCCGGCGAGGGCGAGACGCTCGGCGAGGCTCCGCTCGCCGGCTGCGCGGTCGCCCCCGGGCCCGGCGAGGGCGACGCGGGTAGCCAGGCGCCGCTCCCGCTGTTCGACGGCGCGAACACGACCCCGATTTCCTCGCGGGCCACGTTCGTCGCGTAGCCGAGGTAGGCCTGGGGGCCGATCGCGAGGACTGCCAGGAGTGCCACCGGAATCGCATCCCTGCGCCGCAGCCGGGGCAGGCGCGGGTTCAGCAGGCTCGACCCGATCGCCGCGAGCCGCCAGGCCAGGAGCAGCAGCTGGAGCCCGATCAGCGCCAGCAGGGCCGTGTCGTCGAGGGCCAGGCTGCCCAGGCGGACCGGCCCGGCCGAAACGGCAGCGCCCGCCAGCAGGCCGGCCACGAGGATCACCGGGAGGCCGAACAGCGCCGCCCGCGCCAGCCGTCCGCTCGCCACGTGGCCAAGGCCCGGCAGGATCGCGTCGAGCAAGGCGGGGACGTAGCGGCGGCGAACATCGCCCCTCGGGGCGTCGGTCCGCGGCACATCGGCCCCCGTTCGATCCTGGTCCGTCACGGCGCGAGCCTAGCAGACGTCCGGTACTGGTACGGTTAGGTGGTGTCGCGCACCCCCGACACGCTCCAAGATCGAGTGGATGTTGCCGATCTCGGACCCGTACAGGATTCTCCAGGTCGTCCCCGACGCGGAGCCGGAGGTCATCCGGGCCGCGTACCGGGCGCTCGCGCTCAAGTACCACCCGGACCTGTCCGCGGCCTTCCAGGAACGGATGGCGACCATCAACGACGCGTGGGCCATCCTGCGGGACCCGGCCAGCCGTGCGGCGGTCGACCGGGCGCTGGCGGAGGCGAAGCGCGCACCCACGCCACCGACGCCGGCCGTCTCCGACGAGATGCGGGCGGCGATGCCTCCCACGCCAACGGGCAAGCCATCGGGCAGCGTGCTGGACTTCGGCCGGTACGCCGGCTGGTCGCTCGGCCAGCTTGCCCCCGTCGATCCCAACTACCTGGAGTGGCTCGCCCGGACGCCGATCGGGCGCTCCTACTACGTCGAGATCCGGGACCTGCTGACGATCCATGGCGCGGCAACGAGCGCGGCCCGTTCCTCCGCCGAGGCGTCGGCGCGTGGCCGGCCACGTGGACGCCTGCGGCGGAAGTGACCCCTCGGGCGACGTCGGCCCGTGCCGTCGAGACCACCACGTTTGACGAAACGGCCCGCATGGGCCATCCTCTGCCTCAGGGCAACGCGCCCGGCGCAGGTTCGAGCACCCAACGACCCGCTCCCGCGCCGCACGGACGCCCCGGCCGCTCCGGCTCTCGCGCCGTCGAGCGACCGACAGCTCAGATCACGCCGGTCTGCTCGACTGCACCCGGCTCGAAAGGTTCATCCAGACAGATGCTCAACACCTCAACCCTCCGCCGGCCCGGCGGACCCATCGCGCTCGCGTCGCGCTCGGCGGACAGCCGGCGCCTCCGCCGCCGCGTGGTCTCCGACAGCCGCCTCTACTGCGGCACGAACGGCTGCCCGACCCATCTCCTGCTCGACGAGCAAACGGGCGTGGCGAGCTGCCCGATCTGCGGGTTCCGCCGCCAGGTCAGCTAGCGCGGTCGTCGGGCAGTCCAGCCGGCGTTTCGGCGGCGGCCGCGACGCCGCCGTGGACGGCCGGCGTGGACGCCGCGTGGATAAGTGATCCCGACGGCCGGAATCTCGTGGACAGGTCCCCTTGTGCCGACCGGTCCCGTCGAGCGATGATCTTGTCAGCCCGAAGGGGCCGAAGAAACAGGTCGCGAGACCGCCGCAAGGCGGCCGGGCTCATCGCAAGGTGAGCCGGGTTCCCCGCAAGGGGGACCGTCCCTCCCGCAAGGGAGGCACGCGACCCACCGGCTGACTCGTCGTCGGCAACGATGACGGGGACCCGTCCGCAAGGACGGACGGCGAGCCGCAAGGCGCGCCGCCGCTCCCGCAAGGGGGCCGCGCCTCCGCAAGGAGTCGCGATGGAAGCCGGAACCGACGGTCCCTTCGGGTCACTTCATGTTCGCCGGCGCCTGCGCTGTAGACTCCGGGTCGTGCACGCGGGACCCCGTTCTCCCCGCGCCCGCTCGCCGAGGATGATCGTGACCGCCGAGTCCGACCGCGCGCTCCGCGATCCCCTTCCGGCGATCCGCGTCGAGCCGGTGCCGGCGATCCACCTCGAGGGCGTCCGGTTCGGGTTTCGCATCGGCGGCCGCCAGACGGAGGTCCTTGCCGGGCTCGACCTCGACGTCGAGCCGCGTTCCATCGTGGCGCTGGTCGGCCCGAACGGCTGCGGCAAGAGCACGCTCCTGCGCGTGATCGCGGGCCTGCTCCCGGCGAAGGCCGGGATGGTCGAGGTGGAGGGGCGGCCGGTCGTCGGCCCGGACTCCCGGGTCGGCCTGGTCTTCCAGGAGCCCCGACTCCTCCCCTGGCGGTCGACCTCCGCCAACGTCGCGTTCCCGCTGGAGATCGCCGGCCGTGACCGGGAGGCCCGCGAGCGGCGGGTGGCCGAGCTGCTCGGCCTGGTCGGCCTCCGGGAATGGAGCCGGGCGAGGCCGGCGGAGCTGTCGGGCGGCATGCGCCAGCGCGTGGCGATCGCACGGGCGCTTGCCCTCGAGCCGGCCGTGCTCCTGATGGACGAGCCGTTCAGCGCCCTCGACTCGCTGACCCGCGAGCGGTTCAACGTGGAGCTCCTCCGCCTCTGGGAGCGAATCGGGGCATCGATCGTGGTCGTGACCCATTCGATCGCCGAGGCGGTCTTCCTCGCCGACCGGGTTCTGGTCCTCTCGCCCCGGCCGGCGCGGCTGCTCGCAGACGTGACCGTGGACCTGCCCCGCCCCCGGCGCCCGGGCGACCTCGACGCGGCGGGCGTCACGCGCACGGCCGCCGAGATCCGCGCTCACCTGGAAGGCGCCACCGACGACGCCTTCGCGGTCGCGACCGGCGACATCCCCTCTCATCCCGAGCCGTCCGAGGCGGTCGAGTGATCAGCCGGGAGCGGATCGTGCCGCCCCTGCTCGCTCTCGCGGCGTTCCTCGCGGGCTGGCAGCTCCTGGTCTTCGTCGGCAACTACCCGACTTTCATCCTGCCCGGACCCCTCGTCGTCGGCGAGCGGTTCGTCGCGGCCTGGGCCGACGGGACGATGCAGCCGCACGTCGCGATGACGCTCGCCGAGATCGGGATCGGGTTCGCGGGCGGGGCGCTGGCGGGCATGCTCGCCGGCTACGTCCTGGCGCGGTCCAGCCTTGCCAACCGGGTGGCGTCGCCCTACCTCGTCGC
>JARLHH010000326.1 GCA_031292335.1 Candidatus Limnocylindrales bacterium
GATCGCGGCCGCGCCGGCGCTCGCGACGGGCGCGGAGAGGGCGTTGCCGAGGTCGCGGGCGCCGCGCCCGAACGGCGCCAGCAGCTCGCGGACCGGCCGGTCCAGGGCGACAACGAGACCGGCGAGCAGGACCCCGATGAAGACGATGAACGCGCCGAGCGGGCTCACCAGGCCGTCGACGAACGTCGCCAGCGACGAGCCGATCCGGCCCCCGGAACGCCCGTCCATCACGCCGGCCTTGGCAAGCAGGGCGATCAGGGCGAGCGCCGCGAGATACGCGACGGCGGAACCCAGCAATGTCCGGGGCCAGCCCGCACGCACGCCCCCGGCCCGCTCCAGCCAGACTCCCAGGCCGATCAGGACCAGCGGAAGCAGCCAGCGGCCGGACCCGAACCATGGCGCGATGACGTTCAGGATCCAGTCCGTCAGCGCTCCCCGGCCCTGGAAGACGAGCCCGATCAGGATCACGGCTCCCAGGACCATCAGGACGACCGCCACGAGCGAGCGCGTGACGTCGGGCGAGAGCCGTGGAACCCGCCGGGCTGACCCGCGGCTGGACGCCCGCGTCCGGGGCCGGGCGGCGGGCGGACGGCGGCGTGTCGCCACCTAGACCTCGACGACGACCGGGAAGACCATCGGTCGCCGCTTCGTCTGCTCGTAGAGGAACCGGGAGACGCCGTCCTTGATCTGGCTCTTGAGAAGCCCGACCTCGCTGATGTGGTCGCCCGGGTTCTCGATCGCCGCCACGACCCGACGCACGGCCTCCGCCATGATGGGGTCCTTCTCGTTGAGGCGGACGAAGCCGCGGGTGATGATCTCGGGCTGGCCGACGACGTTGCCCGTCTGCTTGTCGACGGTCACGACGACCATGAACATCCCGTCGTTGGCGAGCGCCTTGCGATCGCGCAGGACGATCTCGCCGACCTCGCCGACGGACAGCCCGTCGACGTACACGTAGCCCGCCGTCACCGGCTGTCCCCGGCGCCCGGAGCCGTCGGCCAGGATCTCGATGGGGGTCCCGTTCTCGATGATGTAGACGTTCTCCGGCGCGACCCCGGTCTCGATCGCCAGGCGCCCGTGCTGGACCTGCATCCGGAACTCGCCGTGCATCGGGATGAAGTGGCGGGGCTTGGTGAGGCCGAGCATCAGCTTCAGCTCTTCCTGGCTGGCATGCCCCGAGACGTGCGCCCGCTTGATCGTGTGGTAGAAGACGTTCGCGCCGGCCTTGAACAGGTTGTCGATCGTGCGGTTGACGTACTCCTCGTTGCCCGGGATGGGGCTGGCCGAGACGATCACCGTGTCGCCGGGCTGGATCTCGACGTAGCGATGGTCCCGGTTGGCCATCCGGGCCAGCCCCGCCATCGGCTCGCCCTGGGCGCCCGTCGTGCAGATGACGAGCTTGCCGGCCGCGATGTCGCCGATGCGGTCCTTGGCAACGATCCGGTCCGCATCGTAGGTCAGGTACCCGAGGTCGCTCGCGACCCGGAAGTTCTGCTCCATCGAGCGCCCGATCACGGCGACCTTGCGGTCGAAGGTGGCCGCCGCATCGAGGACCTGCTGGACCCGGGCGATGTTGCTGGCGAAGGTGGCCACGATGACCCGCCCGTCGAGCGGCTCCATGATCTCGCGGAACGCCTCGCCCACCGTCCGTTCGGACGGCGTGTAGCCCGGGTTCTCCGCCCTGGTCGAGTCCGAGAGGAGGCAGACGACGCCCTCCTCGCCCAGCTTGGCCAGGATGTGGAAGTCCGACAGCCGGCCGTCCACCGGGGTGTGGTCGAACTTGAAGTCGCCGGTGTGCACGACGACGCCGACCGGCGTGCGCAGGGCGATCCCCATCGCGTCGGGGATCGAGTGGCCGATCCGGAACGGGACAACCGTGAAGGGCCCGATCGGGACCTCGTCGCCGGGCTCGAGGTCGAGGAGCGGGTTGTTGTGGAGCTTGTGCTCCTTGATCTTGTTGCCGAGCAGCCCGCGCGCCAGCTTCGACGCGTAGACGGGCACGCCGGGGAACTCCGGGAGCACGTAGGGCAGGGCGCCGACGTGGTCTTCGTGCGCGTGCGTGATGAGGAACGCCCGGACGTTGGCCCGGCGCTCCTTCAGGTAGCTGATGTCGGGGATGACGAGATCGATGCCGAACATCTCCTCGTCGGGGAACATCAGGCCACAGTCGATGACGACGATGTCGTCGCCGTACTCGAACACGTACATGTTCTTGCCGATCTCACCCACGCCCCCCAGGGGGATGATGCGAAGCGGCGTGTCGTTGCTAGCTGACTTCTGGCTGGTCATGGCCTCACGTGAACAGGGTGAGCTGGTCGGACTCGGGGAGATGGGCCGGCGCGTCGACGAGCGCTGGGCCGCCTTCGGGCGGCTGCGAGGCAGGCGCGGTCGTCGTGGCGCCGTCGCGCGACCGCCGGGCCTCCTCGAGGGCAACGGGGACCCGCGCGACGTCCTCGAAGCTCGCGGTCTCGATCGCGGCCGCCCGGAGGGCGGCGGCGGGGTGGTAGAGCGCGAACACGTGCGCGCGGGCGGCCCCGGTCGCCGGATCGACGGGGGCGGCCGTTCCGTGCGACCGGCTGATCGTCGTCCCGGGCCGGAACATGCTCATGGAGTGGCGGCCCAGCGTGACCACGAGGGCCGGATCGATCGCCTGGAGCTGGCGGCGCAGGAACGGGGCGCACGCGGCAACCTCGTCCGGCTCGGGGTCGCGGTTGTCCGGCGGACGGCACTTGACGATGTTCGTGATGAAGACATCCTCGCGCCGCCAGCCGATGGAGGCGAGCAGGCGGACGAGGAGCTCTCCGGCTCGCCCCACGAAGGGCCGGCCCAGGCGGTCCTCGTTCACGCCGGGTCCCTCGCCCACGAGGACGACCTCGGTCATGGGGTTCCCCTCGCCGGGAACGGCCCGGGTCCGGCCGGCGTGGAGCCGGCAGGCGGTGCAGGCCCGAACTTCCTCCGCGATCGCGTCGAGCGCCGCACGGCGTTCGGTGGCGGTCACGCGGGCGTCTCCGCCTCCGCGTGCGGGGCGCGGCGCGACGCCGGCACCACCCAGCCGCGCGCGGCGAGAATCTCCGCGAGCTCCACCGCGTTCGTGGCCGCTCCCTTGCGGACGTTGTCGGAGACGCACCAGAAGGCGAGCCCGCGGCCGTCCGGGATCGATGGGTCCTGCCGGACGCGGCCCACGTAGATCTCGTCGTGGCCGGCCGCCTCCGTGGCCAGCGGATAGACGTGGGCGGCCGGCTCGTCGCGCACGACGACCCCCGGTACGGTGGCGAACAGGGCGCGGGCGGCGTCGGGGGCGATCGCCTCGCGCGTCTCCACGTGCACCGCCTCCGAGTGGCCCACGAAGACCGGCACCCGCACCGCCGTGCAGGAAACGCGAAGGTCCGGCAGGTGGAGGATCTTGCGGCTCTCGGAGACGACCTTCCACTCCTCCTTCGTGTATCCGTTCTCCAGGAAGACGTCGATCTCCGGCAGGGCGTTGAAGGCGATGGGGTGCGGGTAGACCGCGGCCGACTTGGGTGACCCGGCCGCGTGGGCGCGGATCTGCGTCTCCAGCTCGGCGATCGCGTCCGCGCCCGTGCCGGACACGGCCTGGTAGGTGTCCACCACCACGCGCTCCAGGCCGGGCCCGTCGCGCAGCGCCATCAGGAGCGGCACGAGCTGCATCGTGCTGCAGTTCGGGTTCGCGATGATGCCCTCATGGGACGCCAGGTCGTCCGGGTTGACCTGGCTGACGACGAGCGGGATGCCGGGCTCCATGCGCCAGGCGCTCGAGTTGTCGATCACCGTGCAGCCGCGAGCGACCGCCTGCGGCGCGAGCTCGCGCGAGACCTCCGCGCCGGCCGAGAAGAGCGCGAGGTCCACTCCCTCGAAGGCCTCGGGGCTGGCCTCGAGCACGGCCAGCTGGCGGCCCGCCACCGGGACGCTCATGCCGGCCGAGCGACCGGAGGCGAGGAGCCGCAGCTCCCGCATCGGGAAGGAGCGCTCCAGGAGGACCGAGATCATCGTGCGGCCGACGACGCCGGTTGCGCCGACGACGGCTACGGTCAGGGGTCGGGCGGTCGTGATGGACATGGCTCCGCTGCTCGTGAAGGGACGTGCGGGCACGGCCCGAGTATACCAGCGTGCCCCCGGTCTCCCGGGGGCACGCGCTTGACGTTTCGGGTCGGCTGGGCCGACGGTGGGCCCGCCGGTTCAGCCCTTGGCGAGGTGGCGCTGCATGGCCGCCTTGCGGGACAGGTTGACCCGGCCCTGGCGGTCCACCTCGGTGACGACCACCATCACCTCGTCGCCCACCGAAACCACGTCCTCGACGGACGGAACGTGGTAATCGGCCAGCTCGCCGATGCGGACCAGGCCCTCCTTTCCCGGCAGGATCTCCACGAAGGCGCCGAAGGTCATGAGGCGGGTCACGGTCCCCAGGTACAGGGCCCCGATCTCGACCTCGCGGGTGAGGGACTCGATCCAGTGGATCGCCTTGCGGGCGTTCTCACCGGAGACGGCGGCGATCTCCACCATGCCGTCGTCCTCGACGTTGATCTCGGTGCCGGTCTCCTCCTGGATCTTGCGGATCATGGAGCCGCCCTTGCCGATGATGTCGCGGATCTTCTCGGGGTTGATCTTGATCTTCGTGATGCGCGGCGCGAAGTCGCTCATCGTGTCACGGGCCGAGGGCAGGACCTCGAGCATCTTGTCGAGGATGAGCATCCGGGCGGCATGGGCCTTCTCGAGCCCCTGCCGGATGATCGCCTCGCTGATGCCGGTCACCTTGATGTCCATCTGGAGGGCGGTGATCCCGTCCCGGGTGCCGGTGACCTTGAAGTCCATGTCGCCGAAGGCGTCTTCCTTGCCCAGGATGTCGGTGAGGACGGTGAACGTCCCGTCGGGCTCGGACATCAGGCCCATCGCCGCGCCGGCGACCGGCGCCGTGATCGGCACGCCGGCATCCATCAGGGCCAGCGTCGAGCCGCAGGTGGACGCCATCGAGGTCGAGCCGTTGGAGGTCACGCACTCCGAGACGAGACGGATCACGTAGGGGAACTCGTCCGCGCTGGGGAGCACGGGCAGCAGCGCGCGCTCCGCGAGGTGGCCGTGTCCGATCTCGCGCCGCCCGGGGCCGCGCATCATCTTGTTCTCGCCCGTGCTGTACGGCGGCATGTTGTAGTGGTGGATGTAGCGCTTCTCGGTCTCCGGGCTGATCGTGTCGATCCGCTGGACGTCCGAGGATGGGCCGAGGGTCGCGATGGTGAGCGCCTGCGTCTCGCCGCGCGTGAAGAGCCCGGAGCCGTGCGCTCGAGGCAGGAGGCCGACCTCGACGGTGATCGTGCGCAGCTCGTCGACGCCACGCCCGTCCATGCGGATTCCCTCGCTCAGGGTCAGCCGCCGGACCGTCTTCTTGTGGACGGCCCCGAACAGGCTCTTCGAGACCCGGGCCGTCCGCCGCGCCGCGTCGAGCTTGGCCTTGGCGTCATCCCGCGAGGACCGGCCGGTGCGGATGGAGTCTGCGATCCCGGACTTGAGCGCCTCGATGCGCCCCGGCAGGTCCGCGGCCATCGCGAGGAGCAGGGCGGCCGTCGCCTCGGCGTCCGGCAGGGCGCGATGGGCCTGCTTCAGCTCGATCCCGAAGAAGCGCGACAGCTCGCCCAGCGTGTAGCTGGGGAGGTCGGGGTAGCCGTCGCGGGCGAGCGTGAGCGTGTCGAGGTAGGTGCCCGGCCGGATGCGGGTGCCGTCCCCGAGGGCCGTTTCCAGGAAGCCGATGTCGAAGCCGATGGAATGGCCCACCAGGGTCGCCTCGCCGACGAACGCGAGCGCCTGCTTCGCGGCCTCCGCGGGCGACGGTGCGCCGGCAACGTCCTTGTCGGTGATCCCGTGCATCTGGTTGCCGAAGATCGGCCGGCCCGGATTCACGAACGTCGACCACCGATCGACGACCTTGCCCTTCTTGACCCTGACGGCGGCGATCTCGATCAGGTCCGCCATCTCGGGGTTGGTCCCCGTCGTCTCGACGTCGAGCACCACGAACTCGGCGCCAGCCTTCGCCTGCTCCGCGAAGTCAAGGACCGAGCCCGTGCCGGCCTCCAGGAACGGGATGCGCTTCGTCTTGCCGACGGCCTCCTGGAGCTGGAGCTGGAGGTCGATCAGGGGCTGCAAGGCGCGATGCCCGAACAGGATGGCCTCGGCCATCACGGACTCCGGCAGGATCTTGGCGCCCGCCTCGACCATCATGATCGCCTCGCGCGTGCCGGAGACGATCAGGTCGAGGTCCGACTCGGCGAGCTCGGGGATGGTCGGGTTGATCACGAACTCGCCGCCGATCCGGCCGATCCGGACCGCGCCGATGGGGCCCAGGAAGGGGATCTCGCTGATGGTGAGCGCGGCGGATGCGGCGACGGTGCCGAGAACGTCCGGGTTGTTCTCCTGGTCCGTGGAGAGGACGGTCAGGACGACCTGCACGTCGTCCTTGTAGCCCTCGGGGAAGAGCGGCCGGATCGGCCGGTCCGTGAGGCGGGCGGCCAGGATGGCAGCCTCGGACGGGCGCGACTCGCGCTTGATGAACCCGCCGGGGATCTTGCCCGCGGCGTACATCCGCTCCTCGAAATCGACCGTCAGCGGGAAGAAGTCGAGCCCCGGTCGGGGCTCGGACCGGTTCGCGGTGCCGAGCACCACGGTGTCACCGTACGTGACGGTGACGGCCCCTCCGGCCAGGCGGGCAAGCTTGCCCGTTTCGATGGTCAGGGGGCGTCCGCCGAATTCGACGGAAAAGGTCAGGGACACGAGCGTTCCTTTCTCGCTCGCGTCGGGTTCGGACCGCGGCCGGCGCGTGCGCCGACCTCCGGATGCACGGAACCCGGGGTGCTCCCCCGGGCTCAGCGCGTGCTCAGCGGCGCAGGCCGAGCCGTGCGATGACGGCGCGGTAGCGCGCGGCGTCCTTCTTCACGAGGTACGCAAGAAGGCGCCGGCGATGGCCGACCAGCTTGAGGAGGCCGCGGCGGGAATGATTGTCCTTGGGGTACAGCCTGAGATGTCCCGTCAGGTCCTTGACCCGCTCCGTCAGGAGCGCGATCTGGACCTCGGCGGACCCCGTGTCCCCTTCGCTCACCGCGAATTCGGCAACGATCCGGTCCTTGGTTTCCCGCACGAGCGGCACTCGGTCCTCCGACACGAAAACTTCTACAACACGTTCTAGCAAACCGACGGAGCGTAACAGGGGCAGGCGGTTACTGCAAACGGCTGTACTCGTCCCGCCGCGAGAACGGCCGTCAGGCAGGCCCGACGAAGGCGACCCGGAGGCGTCCCGGCGCGAGCGTCCCGGCGCGGACGTGGACGTCGAGCGTCCCGGACTGGTCCACCCGGACCAGCGCCGCGTGGGGGCGCGCGGGCGGAGTCCCGGGCGCGATCGCGGGCTCCAGGGTCGCCGCGTATCGGCCGGGCGGCGGCAGCGCCACGGGCACCGGGAAGCGAAGAGTCGCGGCCTGTCCGGCGCGCGTCCGCGCCGCGATCTCACCGGTCACCGCCACCCGCCTGCCCAGGAGCGCCCGCGCCGCGGGCAGGTCGCCCGAGGCGATCGCGTTGCGGATCTCGGCGCTGCGCACCTGCCGCCCCTCGATCTCGAACGGCGGCACCACGATCACCCGGAAGCCGGTCCGCGCGCCCAGCGCCGCGAGCGTCGCGGGCGTGCCGCGCCGCTCGTGCCCGAAGGCCGCGTCCGGCGTCATCAGGAGCCCCGCCAGGCTGGTCCGCGCCTGGATCGACGCGACGAACACGTCGTACGGCGTTCGGCGCAGCGCCTCGTCGAAGTGCGCCACGATGGTCACCCCGACGCCCGCCTGCGCGAGGCGCACCAGCCGCTCGTCGGGATCGCACAGGAGCGGCGGTGCGGCACCTGCCATGATCTCGTCGGGGTGGTGGTCGAAGGTCAGCACCGCCGGCGCGACGCCCATCCGCACGGAGGCCCGCCGCAGCTCGCGGAGCAGGTACGCGTGGCCGCGATGGAGGCCGTCGAAGACGCCCACCACCAGCAGGAGCGGTCCGTGCTCCGGCCGGAGCGCGGCGACCCCGGTCAGCGCGGGCCGCGCGTGCATGCCGACGCGGAGATCCAGCGCCCGAGGGCGCTCCGGCTCAGCCATGCGGCGCGGCCGGCTCGCGCGGGAGCAGCACCTTGTCCGGCACCAGGCGTCCGCCGGCGCGCCGGGCAATGGCCGCGAGCGACCCATCCACGCGCAGCAGGCGTACCCGTTCGGCGGCCGCGACGCCGCCGCCTGAAACCGTCCCGGCCGGGGCCGGCGACTGCGCCGGAAGCCGGCTGGCCTCGCTGATCCAGCCGCCATGGGCGACCACGGTGAGCTCGTCGGCCTCGAGCGTGACTGCCGGGAGATCGTCCAGGCCGGTCCCGACCGGTCTCAGGAGCGCCGCGAACCGTCCGTTCGCCGCGGCCTCGCGGACGACGTCCAGGCTGACGGCGTCGTCGAGCGTGAACGGCCCCGCCGCCGTGCGGCGCAGGGCCCCCAGGTACGCCGCGCTGCCGACCGCGGCCCCGAGATCGCGTGCCAGCGCCCGCACGTACGTCCCGGCGGAGCAGGCCACCTCGACGATGGCCAGCGGATGTGCCGGCTCGGTCTCGTCCCACCGCTCGAGGGCGAGCGCATGGAAGGTGACGTCGCGTGCCGGAAGGACGGGTGTCTGCCCGGTCCGGGCCAGCGCATAGGCTCGTCTGCCGCCGACCTTGCGCGCGGAGAAGGCCGGCGGCATCTGGAGCTGCCGCCCCAGGAACCCGGCCAGCGCCGCCTCCACGGCAGCTCGCGTGGGAGGCGGCAGGTTCGTCGGCGTCAGCTCGCCCTCGAGGTCGTCGGTGGTCGAGGAGGCACCAAAGCAGACCGTCGCCCGGTAGGCCTTGCGGGCGCCGAGGTGGAACTCCACCACCCGCGTCCCCAGGCCCAGGTAGAGGGGCAGCACGCCCGACGCGAACGGGTCGAGCGTCCCGCCGTGGCCGATCCGCTTCGTGCCGGCGAGACGGCGCACGAGGGCGACGATGTCGTGCGACGTCGGCCCCACCGGCTTGTCGACCACCAGGATGCCGTCCAGGCCCGCGTCGACCCGCCGGGGCCGCCCGCGGTCCGGCGGGTCGGAGACGTCGACCGAAGGCCGCGAGCCTTCGTCCGTCACCGGGTGACCGCCCGCGCGTACCGCTCCGCCTCCGGCAGGACGGCCGCCACCGCCTCCGCCAGCGGCAGCGGGAGCGAGGCACCGGCGGCCCGGGGGTGGCCCCCGCCGCCCCACGTGCCGCACAGCGCGGTCGCGTCCACGCCCCCGGGCTTCGTTCGCACGGAGAGCCGGGTCGCGTCCTCCTTCTCCTTGAGCAGCAGGGCGACCTCGGCCGTCTCCGACTGCGCGAGGAGGTCGATGATCCCCTCTGAGTGCTCCGAGCGCGCTCCCGTCGCGGCGAGGTCCGCCAGCTCCAGCGTCGAGGCGATCACCAGCCCGCCGGCGAGCGACTGCAGGCGGCCCAGGACCCGCCCGAACAGCGCGAGCTGGGCATCCGGCTTGGTCCGGTAGAGCCGCCGGCTGATCTCGGAGAGCGGCGCGCCGGCCTCCACGAGCGCGGCCGTCACCTGCAGCGTGCGGGCCGTCGTGTTCGGGTGGGCGAACGTGGCCGTGTCCATCACGATCCCCGCCGCCAGCGCGGCCGCCAGCCTCCCCTCCCCCATCGCCAGCGGGACGCCGAGCCGTACCGCGAGCAGCGCGACCATCTCGCAGGTGGCCGCCGCCGCCGCGTCGATCCAGGCCAGGCCGCCCGTGCCGTCGTTGCTGGCGTGATGGTCGATCGTCAGCAGCGGCGTGTCGGCGAAGAGCGCGGGATTGCGTTCCTGGATCGAGCCGACGCGGGAGAGGTCGCCGCAGTCGCACAGCACCACGAGGTCGTAGGCGACGTCCGGCTCCGGGTCGGTGCGGACGGCGTCGCTGCCGGCGATGAACCGGTAGAGATCCGGCAACGGGTCCGCGGCGGCGACCGTCGCCCGGCCACCCAGCGCCTCCACCAGCAGGCCGATCGCGATGGCCGCACCCAGCGCGTCGGCGTCCGGGCTCTCGTGGCCGACCGCCAGCACGCGCCTGGCGCTGCGCACGCGCTCCACGACAGAATCCGGGACTGCGGCCGCGAGCTGCCGTAGGTCGATTGCCATCTCAGCGGGCTCGCCGCGGGCGCCGCGCGGCCGACGACGGCCGCGGGCCCGAAGACGGCCGCCGGCGTGCCGCCGGGGA
>JARLHH010000054.1 GCA_031292335.1 Candidatus Limnocylindrales bacterium
CCCCCCCCCCCCCCCCCCCCCCCCCCCCCCCCCCCCCCCCCCCCCCCCCCCCGAGCCGGCAGAACCTGGACACGAGGCCCGGGTTGGCGGTGGTCAGGTTGCGGAGCGCCCAGCTGAGCGCCTTCTGCACGTCGGGCTCGGGATCGCCGATGAGCAGCCCGACGAGCGCCAGGCCACTCGAGACCACCTCGGGGGTCCGCCCGCGGTCGCGGTCCACGAACGGGATCGTGGCGACGGTCGAGCCGACCAGCCGGCGCTCCCAGCGGCTGGGGCTGTAGACCAGCTGCTCCAGCTCCGCCCAGCGGTATGGCTCGAGGAGGATACCCGTCGCGATCGAGGCGGCGAGCGTGTCCACCGTGATCCAGTCGTCCGCGTCCGCGGCGATCCGGCGGAGCACCTGCCAGGCCAGCTCCGGATCGTCCGGCAGGAGCCGGCCGAGGAGCCAGCAGGCGAACCAGCGCAGCTCGCGGAGCGGGTCGCGCGCCAGCGCCTCCGCGACCGGGACGAGCCGGGCTGCCCGAACGCCCCGCAGCTCGCGCGTCAGGGCGCGATGGACCGCCTCCAGCAGGGGCAGGCGAACGCCGAGCAGCGGTCCGATCCCGGGCGCCACCAGCCGCTGGCCCGCCAGGTAGACGGGATCCGCGAGCGACTCCAGGCCGGACCGCAGCGCGTCCACGAACGGCGCCGGCTCGTCCACGTGGTCCGCGAGGCTGCGACCCAGGGCGCGAGCGACGTCTATGTGCGCCGCGACGAACGCATCGGATGCGGCCGTGACCGGGCTGGCAGCCCGGGCGGTCGCGCGCGCGGTCACGGCAGCGCCTCGCCCGGCTCAGCCGGATCGCGCGCTTCTGCCGGCCTGCGCAGCGGCGTAGCCGCTCCGCCAGAGGCCGCCGCCGGCCCACCTGCCATCTGCTTCGGCGCTTCCGAAGGTGTGTCGCCGTCCCGGACAAGCCGGAAGCGGTAGCGATCCTTCAGTTCCTGCTTACGGTCTGGTGGCGCGGCCACGTACAGGGCATCCGCGGTCGCGAGGAGCTCGCCAGTTGCGGCGTCGACGAGCCGGGCGCGCGTCGTGAGGAGCCGGCGGCGGCGTTCGACGAGGCTCCCCTCCGCCCGCAGTCGCCGCCCGATCGGCGTCGGGTGGCGATAGTCGATCGTCAGCCGGGCCGTGTATCCCCAGGAGTCCGCGCTCGCGAGCGCCCAGCCCATCACCTCGTCGAGGATCGTCGCGATGATCCCGCCGTGGGTGATCCCCTCCCAGCCCTGGAAGTCGGATGCCAGCGTCGTCTCGGTCCAGCAGGTGTCGCCCTCGACGTGCAGCACGAGCCGAAGGCCGACGGCATTGAGCTCGCCGCACGCGAAGCAGCTGTGCGGCGCGACCTCGAACCGCCCGGAGGTGGTCACGACCTCAGATGTCAAGGTTCTGCACCTTCCGGGCCTCGGACATGATGAAGCTCTTGCGGGGCGCGACCTTCTCGCCCATCAGCATCGTGAAGATCGCGTCGGCTTCCACGCCATCCTCGATCTCGGCCCGAAGAAGGGTGCGGCTCTGCGGATTCATGGTGGTTTCCCAGAGCTGGTCGGCGTTCATCTCGCCCAGGCCCTTGAAGCGCTGGACGGAGATGTTCTTGGAGTTGAGCTTCTTGATCGCCGCCTCACGCTCCTTCTCCGACTGGGCGTAGAGCGTCTGCTTGCCCGTGCTCACGCGGTAGAGCGGCGGCTGGGCGATGTAGAGGTGGCCCTTCTCGATGATCTGGCCCATGTGCCGGTAGAAGAACGTGAGCAGGAGCGTCCGAATGTGGGCACCGTCGACGTCGGCGTCGGTCATGATGATGATCCGGTGGTACCGGAGCTTGGCCAGGTCGAACGTGTCGCCGATCCCGGCGCCCAGGGCGATGATGAGCGGCCGCACGTTCTCGCTCGAGAGAACCCGGTCCAGGCGCGCCTTCTCGACGTTGAGCACCTTGCCGCGGAGCGGCAGCACCGCCTGGAAGCGCCGGTTGCGTCCCATCTTCGCGGAACCCCCCGCGGAGTCTCCTTCGACGAGGTAGAGCTCGCTCCGCGCGGGATCGCGCTCCTGGCAGTCAGCGAGCTTGCCCGGCAGGGCCATCCCCTCCAGGGCACCCTTGCGGATGACGAGGTCGCGCGCCTTTCGGGCCGCCTCGCGGGCGCGGGCCGCCGTCAGGCTCTTCTCGATGATCCGGCGTCCCTCGGCCGGGTTCTCCTCGAGGTACTGGACCATCCCCTCGGCGACGGCCGCCTGGACCTGGGCCTTCACCTCCGCGTTGCCGAGCTTCGCCTTGGTCTGCCCCTCGAACTGGGGGTCCACCAGCTTGACCGAGACGACGGCGGTCAACCCTTCCCGGACGTCGTCCCCGCTCAGGTTCGAGTCGGCATCCTTGAGGATCCCGGCCTTCCTCGCCCAGTCGTTGAGGGAGCTGGTCAGTGCCGCGCGGAAGCCCGTGACGTGCGTCCCGCCGTCGACCGTGTTGATGTTGTTCGCGAAGGCGAAGACGTTCTCGGTGAAGGAGTCGTTGTACTGCAGGGCCACCTCGATGGACGTCGCGCCGTCGCGCTTCTCCACGGAGATCGGTCGCGCGTGAAGGACCTCCTTGTTCCGGTTGAGGTGACGGACGAAGGAGACCAGGCCGCCCTCGAAGTAGAAGGAGCGCTCACGATCGGCCCGCTCGTCCGTCAGGCGGATCCAGAGCCCCTTGTTGAGGTACGCCGATTCGCGGAGCCGCTGGGTGATCGTCTCGAAGCTGTAGTCGGTGCTCTCGAACATCTCGTGGTCGGCGCGGAAGACCGTCCGCGTTCCCCGGCGATCTCCCTGCGGGCCGACCCTGGTGACGGGCGTGGTCGGCTTGCCGCGGACGTACTCCTGCGCCCAGACCGAGCCATCGCGGGCCGTCTCGACGCGGAGCCACTCGGAGAGCGCGTTGACCACGCTCACGCCGACGCCGTGCAGGCCGCCCGACACCTTGTAGCCACCGCCCCCGAACTTGCCCCCGGCATGCAGGACCGTGTGCACGACCTCCAGGGCGTCCTTCCCGGTGGCATGCCGCCCCACGGGGACCCCGCGGCCGTCGTCCTGGACGGTCACGGTGCCATCCGCGGCGATCGTCACGTCGATGCGGGTTGCGTGGCCGGCCATCGCCTCGTCGATCGAGTTGTCCACGACCTCCCAGACGAGGTGGTGGAGGCCCCGCACGTCCGTCGAGCCGATGTACATGCCCGGCCGGCGGCGCACGGCCTCGAGGCCCTCGAGGACCTGGATGCTGGCGGCGGTGTAGTCGCTACCGACCGGCGCCCGCTTCGACCGCCCGCCGGTCCCGCCTGCCGCACCTGTTCGCGCCGTGCCCGCGCCCGCCTCCCGATCCGTCACGAATTCCCTCCGGTCAGCCGTTCGTAGAGGCGACTCAACTCGTCCTCGCCATACCACTCGATGATGATCCGGCCCCCCTTGCGCGAGCGCGCAAGCCGTACCTTGGTGCCCAGCGACCTGCGGAGGTCCTCCTCGACCCGCTCCATCTCGCCGTCCAGCGCCGCGGCCGCCCGGGCCGGAACGGCCGTGCGCGGCTCCTCGCGGAGCCGCCGCGCAAGCTCCTCGACCTGCCGAACGGACAGGCCGCGGCGCTCGATCAGGGCGAGGAGATCCGCCTGCCGGGACGGATCAAGCCCCAGCAACGCCCGGCCGTGGCCCGCGCTGATCCGTCCGGTCCCGATCGCGTCCAGCGTGGCCGGCGCGAGCTCGAGGATCCGGATCGTGTTCGCCACCGTCGACCGCGCCCGCCCCACCCGGGCCGCGATCTGGTCGTGCGACAGCCCGAACTCGTCCGCGAGCTGACGGTAGGCGTGTGCCTCCTCGACGGCGTTCAGGTCGGCTCGCTGGAGGTTCTCGACCAGCGCCAGCTCGAGTTGTTCGCGTCCGGCCGCCTGACGGACGATGGCCGGGATGCGCGTCAGGCCGGCGAGCTGCGCGGCCCGGACCCGACGCTCGCCCGCGATCAGGCGATACCCCTCGAGCGTCTCCGTCACGAGCACCGGCTGCAGGACGCCGTGCGCCGCGATGCTCGCGCGCAGCTGGTCCAGCTGGTCCGCCTCGAACACGGTTCGCGGCTGATAGGGGTTCCGCTCGATGCGGTCGATCGGGATGTCCGCCGGCACGGGCGTCGTGGAGGCGGCCCGCGGAATCAGCGCGTCGAGGCCGCGGCCAAGCGATGCCGGCCGCGCCATCAGGCCATCCCGCCGGGTGCGCCCGCGCCTGCGTCGAGCGGGACGTGCGGGCGCGGGACCGTGATCGACAGGGATGCGTCATGCGTGAGCGCGGTCGTCGCCGACGGCGCCGTGCCGCTGGGCACGACCCCGGGCACGACCCCGTGGCGGCCCGCCTCCTGGTCCAGCCGGACCCGCAGCTCGGTCGCGAGCGCCCGGTAGGCAGTGGCGCCGCGACTGTCGGGCGCGTAGCGGGCGATCGGGCGGCCATGGCTGGGTGCCTCGGCCAGTCGAACGCTGCGCGGTATCACGGTGTCGAAGACCGCTGCCCCGAGGTGCGTGCGAACCTCGGCGGCAACCTCCGCCGACAGGTTCGTGCGGGTGTCGAACATCGTGAGGACGACACCGCGCACGGCGAGCGCCGGGTTCAGGTGGTCGCGCACCAGGTGGATCGTTGCGATCAACTGCGAGAGACCCTCGAGCGCGTAGTACTCGCACTGCATGGGGATCAGCACGGCGTCCGCCGCCGTCAAGGCGTTCACCGTGAGCAGGCCGAGGGACGGCGGGCAGTCGATGAAGATGTCGTCGAAGTCGGAGCAGACGGACTCGATCACGCGGCTGAGGCGCCGTTCCCGCTGCGGGACGCCCGCCAGCTCCACCTCGGCGCCGGCGAGGGCGATCGACGACGGGACCAGCGAGAGCCCCGGCGTTTCCGTGGGCACGATCAGCGAGCCGAGGTCCACGCCGCGAAGGAGGGAGTCGTAGACAGACGCACCTGCGGCGGCGCGCTCCGCGCCGAGCCCGCTGGTTGCGTTGCCCTGGGGGTCAAGATCGACCACGAGCACCCGTCGTCCATCGCCGGCGAGGTAGGCCGCGACATTGACGACGGTTGTGGTCTTCCCGACGCCGCCCTTCTGGTTGGCGCACGCAAGCATCTGGCCCACTAGAGGCCGTACTCGGGGGGAATCACGCGTCAATTCTACCATTCCGGCTCCTTCCGACCCGCCGACGAAAGGGTGCCAGACGTGCCTTCGCTCCGACGTATCGCGACGTTCCCAGGGTCGACTCGGGGCGTGACCGCGAGTGTGGGTCTCCGCGGTGTCTTCCCTGCGGCCCTGCCTGGCAGGCCCTGTTTCACGTGAAACAGGACCCCGGCGCCTCCGAACGGTGAACCCGGGCGTGTACCCGACCTCGACCCGGGCCCGAACCCCGGGCGGGGCCAGCCATTGGCCTCCTCGGTATACTCGGCGAGCAGTCTGCCGGCGGTCCAGGCCGAATGCCGAACCGCCGGGCTGTCGGTTCACTGAGGAACGACCGCCATGAGCCTCGTTCTCGCAGCGGTTGGGGCGGCAGTGGCTGCGCTGATCCAGTCATCAATCCTCCCGTTCACCGCCGCCGGCGGTGCCGGGCTCGACCTGGTCCTGGTCCTTGCCGTCGTCTGGACGATGACGGTGGGCCTCGAGGGCGGCCTTGTGTGGGCCTTCCTCGGAGGTTTGCTCATCGACGTACTGCTCATGCGGCCACTCGGCCTCACCGCGTTCGTGCTTCTCCTCGCCGTCGGGGCCGCCTGGCTCGTCGGCCGCGTTTCTCCGCGCTCCTCCTACCCGATCGTGGTCGTGACGACGGCAGTCAGCGCGGCGCTCGCGTCGGTCCTGACCGTCGTGCTCATCGGTGCGCTTCGCGGGCTCCCTCCGGGCGTGGATCCAGTTGCCCAGGCCGTCCCGAGCGGCTTCCTCGCCGGCCTCGCGGCTGCCGTGATCGCGCCGATCCCGATCCTCGTCCAGCGTCGCTGGCTCCACGACGAGATCGACCGGGTGGACTGGTGAGCACCCTTCAGACGCCCGCGACCCACGAGCGACGGCCGCTCCGTTTTGCCGTCTTTGCATTCGCTGCCGTCGTGATGCTGGGAGGCCTGACGGCTCGCCTGTTCGCGATGCAGCTGGCCGGCAACCCGGCGGGCGCCCCGGCGGCGGCCGCGGCACCCGTTCCCGCAGGGCTCCAGATCGTGTCGGAGCCCGTGCCATCGACGAGGGGCCTGATCTACGACCGGACGAAGCACCTGCTCGTCGAGAATGTGCCGACTTTCACCGTCTCCATCCTCCCCGCCGACCTTCCGCTGAGCCAGCAGCCGCAGGTCGTCGGGAGCCTCGCCGGGCTTCTCGGCACGTCCGCAACAGCGATCACGACGGCGCTCGACAGCGCGAGCGGCTCGCGGTTCGATCCCGTGACCATCGCGAACGACGTTCCGGAGCAGACCGCCCGCCTCATCGCCGAGGACAACCTGACGCTTCCCGGAGTCGACGTGACGGTGGAGGCCCGCCGCGACTACCTCGACGGACCCCTGTTCTCCCAGCTGCTGGGCTACACGGGGCCTATCGACGCGACCACGTACGCATCGCTCCAGGGCCAGGGGTACCTCTCGGACGACTGGATCGGGAAGACCGGGCTGGAGTCCCAGTACGAGACCGCGCTGCGCGGCACGTATGGCGTCCAGCAGGTCGAGAAGGATGGAACCGGTCGCACGGTCCGCGTCCTGTCCACGACGACGCCGCCCCAGTCCGGCGACTCGCTCATCCTGACCATCGACGCCAAGGAGCAGCGCTACGCGCAGCAGGCGCTCGACTGGGGACTCAAGCTTTCCGGCTCGAAGCGGGGTGCCATCGTCGTGGAGAACCCCCAGACGGGCGAGATCCTGGCCATGGTCAGCGAGCCCACCTACGACGACAACCTTTTCGCGCGCGGGATCAGCACGGCGGACTACCAGAAGCTCCTCGCCAACCCGGCCCTCCCGCTGATGAACCACGCGATCAGCGACATCCAGCCCCCCGGGTCGACGTACAAGCTGGTCACGGGTACGGGTGTGCTCGCGGACAAGAAGCTCGGCCTGAACGAGCTGGTTCTCAGCAAGCCGTACGTCCAGGTCGGATCGACCCTGTTCTGGGAGTGGAACCACCTCGGGTGGGGCCCCCTGGACATCAAGGATGCGTTCGCCCACTCCGCCGACACGGTCTTCTACCAGCTGGCCCAGCGGCTCGGGATCGATCGGCTCGGGTACTGGGGAACCCAGTACGGGTTCGGGCAGCCGACCGGGATCGACCTTCCCGCCGAGTCGGCCGGCCTCGTGCCCACGAACCAGTGGAAGCTGGACACGCTCGGCGAGTCGATCTACCCGGGCGAGGTCCTCCAGGCGGGGATCGGCCAGGGCTATGACCTCGCCACGCCGCTCCAGGTGGCGAACGCGTACTCGGCGCTCGCCAACGGCGGCACGCTGTACCAGCCGCAGGTGGTTCGCGAGATCGTCAGCCCCGACGGTACCGTCGTGCGGCCGTTCACGCCGAAGGTGATCCGGAAGATCGCCGCGCCAGGCTGGGTCTTCACTACCATGCGCGAGGCAGCCCGTCGCGTCGTTGCCAGCCGCAACACGTACAACCTCGTGGACATGCCCATCGTGGTCGCGGGGAAGACCGGTACGGCCGAGTTCGGCCTCCGCGACAAGAACGGCGTGCTCCCGTATCACAACTGGTTCGCCGGCTTCATCCCGAAGGCTGCCTGGACGAAGGACAACCCGACCGGCGACGTCTCGAAGCCGGATTCGCAGCTGGCCTTCTGCGTCTTCATCTATGACGCGGGCACGCTCGGCAACACGGCGACGGAGGTCGCCAAGTACTTCCTCCAGCTTCACTACGGGATCACGAAGGACTACCGGCTGCCCCAGCTGCTCCAGCGCACCAACTTCTACGAGGGTGGCCGCTGATGGGCGTCCTGCGCGTCGAACGCGATGCCCCGACCGGGCTGGCGGCCCGCGTCGGCGGCGTCGCCTGGCGCGACTTCGACCTGCAGCTGTTCGTGTACGCGATCCTGCTGGCCACGCTCGGGCTGACCATGGCCTACAGCAACACCGCCGCCCAGCTGGGGACCGACCAGCTCGACGGGGGGACCACGTTCGCCCGTGGGCTTGTCTGGGCCCTGCTTGCCCTGATCGCGTTCCTGGCCGCGACGGCCTTCGATTACACGTGGCTCAAGGCGTTCTCGTGGCCGATCTACCTCGTGAACCTTGGCCTGCTCGGCCTGTCGCTCGCGATCGGCAGCTCCGACGCCGAATCGGCCCGCTGGGTCTCGATCTTCGGGTTCCAGTTCCAGTTCAGCGAGATCGCCAAGATCCTGATGATCGTGGTCCTCGCGCGCTACCTGGCCGATCGCGAGCAGCGCCTGGATTCCCTGACCTCGATCGTGGGTGCGTGTCTCATCGTGATCCCGCCATGGGTGCTCGTCCTCCTGCAGCCGGACCTCGGAACCTCGCTGGTCTTCATCGCGATCCTCGTGGGCATGCTCTTCATGGCGGGCGCGAGCCTTCGCTGGCTGGGGGCGCTCGCGGTCGCGACCTTCGCTGCCCTTCCCCTCGTCTGGACGTACGTGCTGCACGACTACCAGAAGGAACGCCTGACCAGCTTCCTTGACCCGGCGAAGGACCCGCTGGGCGCCGGCTTCCAGCTGCTCACGGCCCAGAAGGCCGTCTCCTCGGGCGGGTTCCTGGGGGCCGGGCTCACGAACGGCGTCCAGAGCCAGGCCAACGTGCTTCCGGTCCAGTCGACCGACTTCGTCTTTGCGGTGCTGGCGGAGGAGCTGGGCTTTGTCGGCTGCGTGGTCGTCTTCCTCCTGTTCGCCGCGCTGCTCTGGCGCATCCTGACCATCGCCTGGCGGTCGCGCGACCCGTTCGGGCTCATGATGGGCGCCGGGGTCGCCTCGATGATCCTGTTTCAGATCGTGGTCAACGTCGGGATGGTGCTCGGCGTCATGCCGATCACCGGGATCCCGCTCCCCTTCATCACGCACGGCGGCGCGTCGCTCGTCAGCATCGCGATCGGGCTCGGCATCCTGCAGAGCATCGCCATGCGGCAGCAGCGCGCGGAGTGGTGACGCAATCGCGCAGGACTGCCAGGCTCGGGCTCGATCTGCCCGAACGAGTGGACACGCCCGCTCTCCCGGTCTCGCCGAGCGGCCCGCGCCAGCGCTGGCGGCTGTATCTGCGCCTGCCCGCGGCCTCCCAACCCGGCCAGAATCCTGCCGGGGCGGGAGCCTGGACCTCGTTGCTGGAGCGAGGCGGGCTTCCTCTCGTCACGGAACCGGCGAAGGGTCGCGTCGTGCTTGCGGCGCAGCTCCCGCTCGGCATCGCCGGGGAGCACGAGATCCTCGACGTGGTCCTGTCGACCCGGCTCCCGGCCGCCGACGTACGCGAGCGCGTGCGGGCGGGGCTTCCGCCCGACGTCCAGCTCGTCGATCTTCATGACATCTGGGTCGGTGCCCCGTCCGCCTCGACCGCCGTCCTCGCCGCGGACTACCGGGTCGAGGTGGCCGGGGTCGCGTCGCCGGTCATCCAGGTTGCCGCGGAGGCGCTGCTGGCCGCCTCCAGCCTGCCGTGTGAACGCCGTCGCGAGAAGAAGACCCAGGCATTCGACCTCCGCCCGCTCATCATCTCGATCGCCGTGACCGCCGCGCCTTCGCCTGCCGGAGCGGGTGGCGAGGTGCAGACCACCCTGCTGCGAACGCGGCTTCGCCATCGCCCGGACGCCGTGGGCCGCCCGGAGGACCTGGTCGCGGCGCTCGCGGCGCCCCCGGCGCCCCCGCTCGGCGGGGCCCTTCGCGTCCTGGAAATCGTTCGCGAGCGCCTGCTCACCGGCGACGACGTCTGAGGCCGATCGCCACGTGCGATGCGACGCGGGGGTCGGCCGTTCGGCGTCTCTCGTGCTCTTCCGGCGGCGGGACCGGTCGCCCTGGGCCCCGCGCGCGTTTCGAAGGGGCCTGTCGCTTAACCCCGCGCGCGTTTGACCGGATCGTCGCGGCGCCGTACACTCCCCATTCGCGCCCGAGAGAACCGGGCCGCCTGTTTGCGCCCACCCACGGCCGGCACGACTCGCCCGCCAAGCACCCACCCGGAGACCCATGTACGCAGTCATCGAGACCGGCGGGAAGCAGTACCACGTCGAAGTCGGCACGGAGCTCGCGGTCGAGCTCCTCGACGTCGAGCCCGGCCAGGAGATCACCCTCGACCGGGTGCTGCTGGTCGCGGACGGGGACGAGGCCGC
>JARLHH010000327.1 GCA_031292335.1 Candidatus Limnocylindrales bacterium
AGCTGCTCGATCACGCGGGATCGGTCGGCGCGAATGAGGAGCCCGCGTCGGGCGGGTCGGCCGGTGCCCCGGCCGGCGGCTGGGCGGCGACCAGCTCGCGCGCACGGGTGAGCAGGAGCGAACGGTCGTTGAGCATCGGATCCACCATCACCAGCTCAAGGAGGCGGTCCAGGAGCGATCCGACCGCGGGCCCGGCCGGGATGTCGAGGGCCTCCATCAGGTCGTTCCCGTCGACGGCCAGGCCCGAGAGGTCGAGCGCGACGCGGGCGTCGAGCTGGGCGCGGCAGCGCGCGCGCAGCGACTCCAGGTCGTTCACGTCGGCCGGGAGCCCGCTCCCGACGTTGTCGGCCGCCCGCAGGTCGAGCACGTCCGCGACCGCCGACGCGCCGCAGCGCCGGATGAAGCGGCGCACCGCGGCATCGGTCCAGCCGGGGTCGTAGACGAACATGTGGTGGCCGACAAGGTTCGCGGTGTCCGTGGTCAGGAAGCGCGGGGCGTGGAGCTCGGTGAGCCAGGCCTCCGCGAGGGATGCACCGACCGTCTCGTGGCCCACGAAGTGGCCGTCCGCGAACGTCGCCGGCTTGCCGATGTCATGGAGGAGGGCTGCCAGGCGCAGGAGCGGCGGCTCGTCTCGGGCAGGCTGCGGCACGGCGTCGACGGTCCGGCAGGTGTGGTCCCACAGGTCCTCGCCGGGGACCTTGCCCTGCGGCACGCCCCGCTGTCGAGCGAGCTCGGGAGCGATGGCGGCGAGCAGGCCGGTCTCCTGCGCCAGCCGGAGCCCGACGGACGGCACCGGGGCGGCCAGCAGGGTGAGCAGCTCCGCGAGCACCCGCTCGCCGGAGAGCGACCGCGCCAGCGTCGCGTTCTCGGCGATCGCGGCCCGGGTCCGCGGCTCGACGCCGAACCCGAGCGTGGCCGCGAACCGGGCCGCGCGCAACATCCGGAGAGCATCCTCGCGGAACCGCGTGGCCGGGTCCCCGACGGCGCGAAGGATCCCGGCCGCGAGGTCGGCCCGGCCGCCGAACGGGTCGAGGATCGCGGCGGGGTCGACCAGGTGGTTGGCTGCGCCGTAGGGGGTGGGATCGGCTCTGCCGGCAGCGGTGGGATCGGCTCCGTCGGCAGTCGCGGGGCCGAGTTCGCCGGCAGCTGCGGGACCGAGCTCGCCGGCCGCCCCGTCGACGGCGAGCGCCATGGCGTTCACCGTGAAGTCGCGGCGGGCCAGGTCGTCGTCGAGACGCTCGCCGAAGACCACCTCGTCCGGCCGGCGGTGGTCGGTGTAGGCGCCGTCGCGGCGGTAGGTCGTGACCTGGTACGTCTCGCCGCCGACGTCGATCTCGACCGTCCCGAACCGGTTCTCGTACAGCACGTTCGAAAAGAGCGCGACGACCTGCTCCGGGCGCGCGTTCGTCGTCATGTCCCAGTCCGCCGGCTCCACGCCGCGCAGGAGGTCCCGAACGCAGCCGCCTACGAGGTACGCGTCGTACCCGGCACGGCGGAGCGCGGATCCAATGCCCCGGACTCCCGCCGGGATCGGATCCTCGCCTCCGGGTGCTCGGGCGGCGGGTTCGGACAGGTGCGCCATGCCGCCGGCCCCCGGCTGGGTGGGTTCGGGCCGGCTCGTCAATTCTTGCCGAGGAAGAGGTAGTCCCGCCATGGCTCGTTCCGGGCGTCAGCCAGGAACGGGGTGAAGATCGAATAGACGTCGCTGCGCGGCTCGAACGGCGTCCGGAGGAGGCGGAAGCGTGCCTCTTCGGGCGTGCGGCCGCCCTTGCGGTGGTTGCAGTTCCGGCAGGCGGTCGCCAGGTTCTCCCACGTGTGTGTCCCGCCGCGATGGCGCGGGATCACGTGGTCGAGCGTGAGATCCATGCCCTGGCGGCCGCAGTACTGGCAAGTGTGGTGGTCGCGCGCGAACACCTCGCGCCGGCTGAGCTTCACGCGCGGGCGCGGCCGGCGGACCTGGTGCTGGAGGCGGATCACCGACGGCGCGCGGTACGCGGCGCGCGGCGTGTGGAACGTCTGGTGGTCGTACTCCACGACCTCCGCCTTGAACCCGAAAACGAGGCGGAAGGCCCGCGGTACGTTGCAGACGTTGAGCGGCTCGTAGTTCTGGTTCAGCACGAGCACAACGCCGTCCATGCGCGGCGATCGTAGCAGGAGCGGACCGCGGGCGAGTCCGGCCAGCGCCCGTGCCAGGCGGAACGCGCCGTCGCTACCAGCCGGCGGCCTGGGTCGTCATCCGGTCCCGACGCAGCCAGACCCAGAGCGCGATCAGGAACCGGAGCACAAGGCTGATCCCGTACGAGGCGCACCAGATGCAGATCGCGTCGATCACGAAGACCTGCAGGAACGTGAAGTAGAGCTCGAAGGTCACGCCGGCCAGGCTGAAACCGTAGTGCGTCGCGAGCAGGCGTCGATCGCCGGTGCGCCACCAGCCCAGCGCGGCGACGAGCAGGACCAGGCTCAGACAGACCCCGAAGACGGCGACCGGGACGCCGCCGATCCGGCTGTACTCCGAACGTGCGACCGTCTCGCAGCCGTGGACCGGACCGCAAACGGGGACGCCGCCGCCGAGCTCGACGACGGAGAGATACGAGGCGACCGCGAGCCCGAACAGGTCGAGCGCGGCGAGGATGAGCGCCGGATGGATCCGGCGCAGGCGAGCAAGCATGTCCCGAGGGTGCGGCTCGAGCGGCGTGCTCGTCACGGGCCGAACGGCACGCCGTCCGGTGCCGCCTGGCGCGACGGGACGTGGGGGATCCGTGTCGCGGGGCAGCCGGCGTGGCGCGCGAGGCCTGTTCGGCGCAGGGCCGGCTGCGGCGCAGGAGGCCGATGGCGTGCCCCCGCTCCGCGTACGCTGCGTGGATGCTGCTCGGGATCGACCACCTGGTCATCGCGGTCCGGGACCCGGATGCGGCCGCCGCGGAATTCGAGGAGATGCTCGGCCTCGCCGCGACGGGCGGGGGCCGCCACGAGCGGGCGGGATCGTTCAATCGGCTCATCTTCCTGGGGGACAGCTACATCGAGCTGATCGGCATCTGGGACCGAGGGCTGGCGGCCGCCAATCCGATCGGCGCCGCGGCGGTCACGGCCCTGGACGCCGAATCGCCCGGTTTCGTGACCTGGGCGATCGCGACGGACGGCGCGCGACGCGAGGTCGCCTCGCTCCGGGCGGCCGGCTCCCCGATCGGCGACGCCGTGCCCGGCGAACGGCATCGCCTGGATGGTGGGGTGGTTCGCTGGCACACCGCCGCGGCCGCGCCGCTCGGCCCCGGCCGGCCCCCGTTCCTCATCGAGCACGAGCTTGCGGGACCCGAGTGGGGCGAGGAGGCGCGCCGGGCGCGCGCCACATTCGTCCACCCCTTCGGCGGCGTCGCGCAGCTCATCGGCCTCGAGCTGGCCGTCGAGCGTCCCGCCGACGCAGCGGCCGAGTTCGCGCGCACGCTGGGCCTCGCGTTCGACCCGGCGGCCGGCGACGAACCCGGGGACCTGGAGGCGCGTGTCGGCGGCCAGTCGATCCGGCTTGTTGGATTGGGCTCGCCGTTGGACGGTCCACCCGCCCGCGTCGGGCTCCTGGCAACCGCGGGCATGCACGTGCTCGTCGACGTCTGCGGGGTGCGGTTCGCGCGCCTGTGACATTCGCGCGCGAGTCACGCTCGCGGTGCGGGTCAGAGACGCCCGGGCGCACGGGCCCGGGGTCGGGTCACTCGACGACGGGGAGGACCTCGACGCTGTCGCCGGCCGCGACCGGGCCCTCGACGATCACCCGGGCGTACCAGCGGGCGTCCTCCGGGTGGAGCTTCGGGCTGATCCGGGAGATCTGCCGGTCCACGAACCAGTGGGCGATCGTCTGGCACGGCGCAGCGTGCTTCGTGAGCTCCAGGACGAGCCTTCCGCCGCCGATCGAGAGGCGGACGCCCGGGCCAAGGTTGGCCCAGTCGATCCCGTCCAGCGTCAGATTCTCCCCGTACGCGCCGGGAAACGCCTGGTGACCGTCGGCCGCGACCCGCGCGAGCGCCTCGACCGAGTAGATCGACACGGCCTGCAGCTCGCCGCCATGCATCGGCTCGGGCTCGGCGTGACCGTCGCCGTCGAGGCCCAGGCGCCGGACGGCGGTGCCGGGCACCGGCAGCTTCGGCACGCCGCCCTTCGAGACGTTGACCTGGTGGACACGGCCGGCCCGGCCCGGGACGAGGCTGCTCATGGCGCGGAAGCCTACCCGAACTCAGCCGTCGCCAGCTGGATCGCGCGAGCCAGCACCGCGTCGGCCATCGCGGCGGTCAGCCGGCCCGTGAACGTGTTCTGCTGGCTGGGATGAAACGTGCCCAGGAGCGTGTACGGGCCAACAGTCGCCTCGGCGGCGTGGCCGAACCGCGGGAGCGGGCGCGGCAGGCGGCCGTCCGTCGCCTCGATCGCGCGCAGCGCCGCCGCCCAGCCGAACGCGCCGAGCCCCACGATCACGCGGGCGTGGCGCAGCAGGGCGAGCTCGCGGTGGAGGAACGGCGCGCAGCGGTCGCGTTCCTCCGGGATGGGCGCGTTGGCGGGCGGCGCGCAGCGCACTGCAGCCGTGACATAGACGTCCCGGAGGTCGAGGCCGTCGCCGGTCCGCGTCGAGGTGGGCTGGTTCGCGAGGCCGGCCCGGTGGAGCGCGGCGAACAGGAAGTCGCCCGACCGGTCGCCCGTGAAGACCCGCCCGGTCCGGTTGCCCCCGTGCGCGGCCGGAGCCAGCCCCACCAGCACGATGCGAGCCGCCGGGTCGCCCCAGCCGGGAACCGGGCGCGCCCAGTACTCCTCGCCGCGGAAGCGTGCCGGCGGGTTGGCAGCGGCTTCCTCGCGCCACGCGACGAGGCGCGGGCAGGCGCGGCAGGCGGTGATCTCCCGGGCGAGCGCATCGAGCGCTGTCGCAGAACCGGCGCGCACCGGAGCGAGCGTGCCGGGGAGCTGCGGGGCCGCGGGATCGTGCACGCGGCGATCGTAGCGAGCATCTCCGCGCGGCGAGCCCGGCCGCGGGATCTCCCGGCCCGACCGAGCCGCGCCTTGCCTCCGGATGTCGCCGGTGGGCCTATCGGGTGCCAGATAGCAATCCGGTGATTGGTATGCGGGGCGCTGGAGCCGGCGGCTGCCCGGACGCGCAGATTCCACGCTCGGCCGCGCGGCCGCGACGCCCTTCAGGAGGGTTCGCGGCGGCCCCCGCGAACATACCAGCACCCCCGTTGCTAGGGGAGGGGTGCGACCGCGGAGGACCACGACGACGCACCCCGTCCCGCGAGCGGAGGCGCGGGAGAAGCCGCGGGTCGAAAAAGCGGAAGAAGGCACCGGGGACCCGGCCCCCGACCCTCGTCCGGGCTCTCCCGACCCCTCGGCTATAATCGGGCCACGCGCGCGGGCGACGGCGCGACCCACGGCGGGCATGACCCCCCAGCCGGTCGCTCCCGGAACCTTCGCCGACCAGACCAGGGAAGCCTGCCAGACATGACCGTCGAAACGTCGACCTGGGCGACCAAGAACGGCCTCGCCCAGATGCTCAAGGGCGGCGTCATCATGGACGTCGTCACGCCCGAGCACGCCAGGATCGCCGAGGATGCCGGCGCCGTCGCCGTCATGGCGCTCGAACGCGTGCCATCGGACATCCGGGCCACGGGCGGCGTCGCCCGGATGAGCGATCCGGCGATGATCGAGGGGATCATGGCCGCCGTGAGCATCCCGGTCATGGCGAAGGCCCGGATCGGCCACTTCGTCGAGGCCCAGATCCTCGAGGCGCTCGGCGTGGACTACATCGACGAGTCCGAGGTCCTCACGCCTGCCGACGAGGCGAACCACATCGACAAGCACGCGTTCAAGGTCCCGTTCGTGTGTGGCTGCCGCGACCTGGGCGAGGCGCTGCGCCGGATCTCCGAGGGCGCCGCGATGATTCGCACCAAGGGTGAGGCCGGCACCGGCAACATCGTCGAGGCGGTCCGCCACATCCGGACCGTCAACGCCGAGCTCCGCCGGCTCGCCTCCATGCGCGAGGATGAGCTGTTCGTCGCCGCCAAGGAGCTGCGCGCCCCGCTCGAGCTGGTCCGCGACGTTGCCCGGGCCGGAGCCCTGCCGGTGGTCAACTTCGTCGCCGGCGGGATCGCCACCCCGGCGGATGCGGCGCTCGCGATGCAGCTGGGGGCCGACGGCGTCTTCGTCGGCTCGGGCATCTTCAAGAGCGAGGATCCGGCCCGGACGGCGAACGCGATCGTCCAGGCGACCACCCACTTCGACAACCCGAAGATCCTGGCCGAGGTCTCGAAGGGCCTGGGGGCCGCCATGCGCGGGATCGCGATGGAGATGATCCCCGACGGCGAGCGCCTCGCCACGCGAGGCTGGTAGTCGACGACCGCGACGCGCGCCGCGGCGGAACCGGCCGGTGAGATGCACCGCCCGGATCCCGTCACGACGTCCAGCCGACGATCGACGACCCATGGCCGGAGCCCGAGCATGAAGATCGGCGTGCTGGCCGTCCAGGGCGCCTTCCGCGAGCACCTCGCGACGCTTGCCGCAATCGGCGTCGAGGGCGTCGCGGTGCGCCTGCCGGCGGATCTCGACGACGTGGTGGGCCTGATCCTGCCCGGCGGCGAGAGCACCACGATTCGCCAGCTCATCGAGCGCTGGGGCCTGCGCGAGCCGATCCTCGCGCTGGCCCGCTCCGGGGCGCCGATCTTCGGCACCTGCGCCGGGATGATCATCCTGTCAACCCAGATCGTCGGCGGCGAGGAGCCGGTCCTCCCGCTGCTCCACGTGGTCGTGGAGCGCAACGCGTTCGGGCGCCAGCTCGACTCATTCGAGACGCAGCTTGCCGTGCCGGTGCTGGGCGACACGCCGGTCCACGCGATCTTCATCCGGGCGCCGATCATCGAAGCGGTGGGCCCCGACGTGGACGTGCTGGCTCGCCTGGAGGATGGGCGGATCGTCGCGGTGCGCGAGCACAACGTCATCGCCACCTCGTTCCACCCCGAGCTGACCGTCGAGACGCGCTTTCACCGCCTGGTCGCGACGATGGCCGCGGAGCACGCGAACCCCGCCGAGGGAAGCGGGCGGCGGCCACATCCCACTCGTCGCTCAAGGGGGGAGTCGTGACCGGCAGGGCAGGCTCCGTCCCGGGCCGGGGCGGCAAGGTGCGTCC
>JARLHH010000328.1 GCA_031292335.1 Candidatus Limnocylindrales bacterium
ACGCGGAAGGCACCCACGTCGCCACGACGATCGAACCGGTCGGTGGTCCCGGTCGGCCGGACCGCGAGGCAGACCTGCGGGCCGCCGGACACGTGCTGAAGCCGGATCTCGACGCGCCGCTCTACACGGAACGCGACGCCGTGGAAAGCCTGCGGCGCTTCAAGCCGGTCCGCTACGGCTTCGAGGAGGAGGTCGCCACCGGCATCCACGCCACCTATCTCGACGCCGGTCACATCCTGGGATCCGCCATCATCCGGCTGCGCGTGCAGGACGTTCCCGGCGGCCCGGAGCGGATCCTCGTCTTCTCCGGGGACCTGGGTCGTACCGGTGCCCCGATCATCGCCGACCCGACCCCGCTCAGTGACGCGGACTACGTCCTGTGCGAGTCGACGTACGGCGGCCGGGAGCACGAACCGTCGGCGGAGGCGCGCCGGGTCCTGGCGGAGACGGTCCGTCTCGTCGCCGAGCACCGGGGGGTGCTGCTGGTGCCGTCGTTCGCGATCGGCCGAACCCAGGAGCTGGTCTGGGAGCTGGACCGGCTCGTCTCGGCGGGCGAGATCCCGGCCCTGCCGCTCTACCTGGACTCGCCGATGGCCTCCAAGGCGAGCGACATCTACCGGCGCCACACGGAGTACTACGACGCCGAGACGCGGGCGCTCTTCGAGTCGGGAGACACCCCGCTCGACTACCCGAACCAGGTGGTCGTGGCGGACATCGCGCAGTCGCAGGCGATCGCGAAGGCGCACCGCCCGTACCTGATCGTCGCCTCCAACGGGATGCTGACCGGCGGGCGCGTGGTGGGTCACCTGCGGAACCTGATCGACGACCCGGCTGCCACGATCCTCTTCGTGGGCTACCAGGGCGAGGGGACGCTGGGCCGTCACCTGCAGGAGGGCGCGAAGACGGTCCGCCTCGATGGGCAGGTGCGCGACGTGCGCTGCCGGATCGCCTCCATCAGCGGCTTCTCCGCGCATGCGGACGAGCCGGGGCTGCTTGCCTGGCTGGCCGGGTTCACGCACGGCAAGAGCGCCGGGGACCCGGGCTTCCCGCGGCGGGTCTTCCTGGTCCACGGCGACCCAGGCCCGCAGGCGGAGCTTGCGCCGAAGGTCGCGGCGCTCGGGCTCGACGTCCACGTCCCGCTCTGGCACGAGGCGGTCACGCTCGACTGAGCGCCGACTCGGTGGTCGGAGCCTCGGCTGACTGCCCCTGCTGGCCGTCATCGGCTACGATCCGGGCTCGTGCCCGAGGAGCCGCCGACATGAT
>JARLHH010000055.1 GCA_031292335.1 Candidatus Limnocylindrales bacterium
CGGCGACGGCCGCCGGGTTCGCACCGATTACCGCGTCCAGAACCGCGGCGAGCGCGCCGGCGTCGGAGATCTGGGCGAAGCCGTGCTCGGCGACCAGCTCGGCGGCGGGCCGTCCGGATGCGACGTGGATCGCGACGACCTCCTTCGCGTTGGCCCGCGACAGGCGGCCGGCGAGCACCTCGCGCAGGACGTGGACCAGCGAGGCCGCGTCCGCCCGGCCGACCAGCCCGTCGGCTGTTCGCGCCGAGGTCTCCTTGGCACCCCGGCTGTAGTCGCCGCTGACGAAGTTCGCCAGCTCCTTGGGCGGCAGGTCCGGGCCGGCGGCGCGCAGCGCCTCGAAGGCGGCCGACATGCCCTCGTCTGCCACGATCATCGCCGCGTCGTACGGCGAGAGCCCTTCCTCGTCCCGGTAGCGGGCGCGCCGGGCCGAGGGCAGCTCCGGGAGCGCCGCCCGGATGCCCGCGAGCCAGACGGCGTCCAGGTGGAGCGGCGGCAGGTCCGGCTCGGGGAAGTAGCGGTAGTCGTCCGAGGACTCCTTGACCCGCATCAGGTAGGTGGTGCCCGTCGCATCATCCCAGCCCCGCGTCTCCTGGCGGAGCGTCTCCCCCGCCTCGAGCGCCTCCGCCTGGCGCTCGATCTCGTGGGCGATTGCTCGCTCCACGGCGCGGAACGAGTTCATGTTCTTCACTTCGGTCCGGATCCCGAAGGGCTGCGTTCCGCGGCGGCGAAGCGAGACGTTCGCCTCCACCCGCATCTGGCCGTTCTCCATCTCCGCGTCCGAGACGTCGATCGCGCGGAGCAGGAGCCGCAGCTCCTCGGCGTACCGGCGCGCCTGCTCGGCCGACCGGATCTCGGGCTCGGTGACGATCTCCATCAGCGGCACGCCGGCCCGGTTGAAGTCCACCAGGCTCACCCGCGCGCCGTCGGGGCCCGCCGCGTGGACTAGCTTGGCCGTGTCCTCCTCCAGGTGGGCGCGCGCGATGCCGATCGTGACCGGCCCTTCGGACGTGTCGAACGTGAGCGATCCGTGGGAGGCCAGCGGCAGGTCGTACTGGCTGATCTGGTAGCCCTTCGGGAGGTCCGGGTAGAAGTAGTTCTTGCGGTCCCAGCGGGTCGTCGCGGGCGCCGTCGCCCCGATCGCGGCCCCCGTGGCCAGGACGTGCTCCACGGCCCGCCGGTTGATGGTCGGGAGCGTGCCGGGCAGCGCCAGGCAGACCGGGCAGGTGTGCGTGTTGGGCTCGGCGTCCGGGGACGGAACCGCGCACGCGCAGAACATCTTGCTCGCGGTCCGGACCTGGCAGTGGACCTCGATCCCGATCACGGCCTCCCAGCGCTCGAGACCGGAGGCCGGGGCAGGCGAGGCTGGTTCGCTCACGCGGGCGTTCCGCCCAGGCTCACCATCAGGAGCCCATACATCGCGATCACGAGCCAGAGCAGCGACGTCGCGACCGGCCGGACGAACCGGCGAACGCGTTCCCGGGCGAGGATCGGCCGGCGCGCCTCGATGGCCGCCCGCGTGGGATCACCGTCCCGGGCCAACGAACCGAGCGCGCTCCGCGCGTTCACGTAGCCGCGCCAGGTGCCGACCGTTGCCGTCACGAGGCCGCACACGGTGAGCGTCACGCCAAGCATGTGCGGCAGTGTCGCACAGGGTCCGTCGATGCGCCGCCCGGTCGGTGCCGCCCGGGACGATCGGCTCAGCCGGAGACCGCAGGCCGTCCCCCGCACGTGCCGTCCGCGTTCGGCCGCACGCAGCCCACGAAATGGCCGTCCTCGACCTCCGCCAGCCCCGAGCCGGGCAGACCAGCCGCGGCCGCGCCACCGTCCAGCATCGCCCCGTGGTAGCGGCACGGCTCGGTCTCGGCTGCGGTCCAGCCCGACCCGCCGCCCGAGTCGGCCCCGCTGCGGTCCCACTTCTTGTGCAGCTGCGGGACCGACGCGATGAGCATCCGGGTATAGGGATGCAGGGGCCGCTCGAACACCGCGGTCGTGGCACCCATCTCGACGATCCGGCCCCGGCGCAGGATCAC
>JARLHH010000329.1 GCA_031292335.1 Candidatus Limnocylindrales bacterium
CGGGTTGCGCGGAATTCTACCCCGCGGGCCAGCCCGGACCGGACGGGGGACGGCGGGCTGGGTGACGTGAGCACCGCAGGTCGGCTGGCGTGCGATGACGGCCGGCGGCCCCGTGCGTGGGACCCGCCGCCCCGCCGGCGGCTCCGTCACTCCCCGCGAGGCGGCCGCGCGATCCTGTGACCCTCCAGTGTCAGCTCGAACCAGTGCGCCGCGTTCGGGTCCGCCAACGTCGCGAGGATCCGTCGGATCGTCGCCGCGTACGACGGCCAGACGACCAGGCCGAGCGCCTCCTCCGCCGCCACCCAGCGAGCGTCGTCATGCTCGTGCGAGAGCCGCGCGACCGCGTCGACCCGGACCCGGACCGCGAACGTGGCGCCGGTCACGATCCCGTCCGAGCCCTCGTCGTAGAACTGGGTGGCCTGGTCCAGGTCGTAGAACGCCTCGACCTCCGCCGAACCGAAGCCCACCTCTTCGAAGACTTCCCGGAGCGCCGCCATCGGCACGCGCTCACCCGGCTCGAGCCCGCCGGTGACGCATTGCCAGAGCCCCGGGAAGATCCGGCTGGGCGAGCGTCGAACAAGCAGCAGCTCCACCTGGCCGGCCGCCGGAAGGCGGAAGATCCAGCACTCGACGAGGTCCGGGCGGAACGGGCTCATGCGGACGCCAGAGTGCGGGTCTCGACCACGGGTGCGCCCGCGGCCATCCGCCCGGGTCGCCGCGGCCGGCCGGGAAGGCGGGGCATGGCCGCGCTCAGATCCGCTCGAAGCGTTCCACGGGCATGACGAAGACCGTGGCGCCGCCGACCTCGACCTCCAGCGGATACGGGAGGAAGAACTCGCCCGGTTCCATGATCGGCGGCATCGGGTTCACGAGCTGGGTCCGGGAGTGACAGTTCTCGCGGATGACGGCGAGCGCCGCCTCCACCTGGTCGTCCTCGACCCCGAGGATCACCGTCGCGTTCGACTGCTTGAGAAACCCGCCGGAGCTGTGCAGCCGGGTCGCCCGAAACTCGCGCTCCAGCAGCCCGTCCACGAGGTGGCCGGCGTCCTCCGTGTGAACGATTGCGACAAGGAGCTTCACGAGCGGGAGTATAGGCGGCGGTCGCGGCACGGCCAGAGACTGGCTCGCGGCAGGGCGAGGAACCGCCTTCCGGCACGGCGAGAGACCTGCGCCCGACCGGCGAGGAACCGGCTCGCGGCGCGGTCGCGCGTTCTGTCGCGTGTCTTCCATTCCGTTCGACGGCGCGTATCATCGCGGCAGCGCCGACCAGGATGGCCAGCCCGCCTCCCGGCCCGCCGCCCGAACCACACGTGGAGGCCCTGTGGGCGACCTCGATTCCGCCGGCGCTGCCGACACCCTCGCAGCGGCAATCCGGGCGACCGCGCGCAGCGCGAGCCTCGACGAGGCGCTCGACGCCGTCCTCAAGGGTGTCGTCCAGGACCTCGGCGCTGATCGAGGGCTCGTCGTCGCCACCGACGAGGATCCGTCGCGACGACGCGTCCTGCGCAGCCTCGGCTTCGCGGAGGGTCAGCTCGCGTTCATCGACGCTGGTGCGACCGAGGCGTACGACCTGCTGGCAGTAGCTGTGGCCAAGCAGCGGAGCGTGGACGCCGCGGCGGGGAGCGCCAGCGCGGCGGGGGGCTCCGGCCCCGACGCGCTCGTCGACCGGCTCGGTTTGGCGCGGCTTCGCGCCCGGCCGCTCGTCGTGGGGCGCGGGGGCATCGAGCAGGTCGTCGGCGTCATCGGCATCGGCTGGACCGCGGAGGCGCACGAGGCTCCCGGGACGCCGGGGCTCGTCGAGGCCCTGGCCGACCTCGCGGCGCTCGCCCTCGATCGAGCCCACCTGGCTTCGGGGATGGCCGAGCGCGGGGAGTGGCTCGAGCGCCTTTCCCACATCGACCCGCTGACGGGGCTCGCGAACCGGCGGACCTTCGACCGCGTCCTCGAGCTCGAGGTGGCGCGCGCCATTCGCCAGCAGAGCGAGGTCGCCGTCGCCGTCTTCGACGTGGACGCGTTCCGGGAGGTGAACGAGGCGGCCGGGCGCACGGCCGGCGACGACATCCTGCGGGCGGTCGCGGCGGTGCTCGCCGAGCAGGTGCGGCTGGTGGACACGGTGGCCAGGATCGGCGGCGACGAGTTCATCGTGGTCGCGCCGGGGACCGGCGGGCTGGCCGTCGCGGACCGGGTGATGCGGGCCATCCAGGCGCTGCCGACCGTCGGCGGCCACGCGATCTCCGTCTCGGCCGGCGTCGCCCGCTTCCCCGTGGACGCGGGCAGCGCCGACGAGCTCCTGGTGGGCGCGCTCGACGCGCTCGAACGAGCGCGCACCGGCGGGCGAGGCGCCGTCGCGAGCGCCCCGGCCGCAGCGAGCGCCCCGGCCGCGAGCTGACGGTCGGCTACCTCGCCAGGCGCGGCCCCAGGCCGGGCATGTCGAGGAGCACGCCCCACAGCGCGGCGAACACGTCGTCCGCCGGTGCGGTGCCGTCGACAACAACCCAGCGGGCCGGGTCCGCCGCCGCGAACGAGAGGTAGCCGGCACGCACCCGCTCGTGGAAGGCGCGGTCGAAGTGCGCCTCCCAGCGCGTGGTCTCGGCCGCCGACTTGCGGGCCAGCCCGACCTCGACGGGCACGTCGATGAGGATCGTCCGGTCGGGAAGCAGCCCGCCCGTGGCGAACTCCACCACGGGGCGCAGCTCGTCGAGCGGGAGCTCGCTCCCGCAGCCCTGGTAGGCAAGCGTCGAGTCCGCGTATCGGTCGGAGATCACCAGGGCGCCCCGGCGCAGTGCCGGACGGATGACCTCGTCGAGGAGCTGCGCGCGGGCCGCGTTGAACAGGAGCGCGTCGGTCCGCCGCGCGAGCCGGACACCCACCGGTCCGGCGTCGTTGAGGATGGCCCGGATCCGCTCTCCGCCCGCCGTCCCGCCCGGCTCGCGCACGAGCACCACGTCCTGGCCCGCGGCGGCGGCCGCGGCGCGCAGCCGCTCGGACTGGGCGGACTTGCCGCTGCCGTCGGGCCCTTCCAGCGTGACGAACCAGCCCTGCCTCGCTTGCCCGGGTACCTCGACGTCCGCCACGGCCGGAGTGTACCCGGGCCGGCATCAGCCCAGGCGTCCGAGGAACGCATCCAGCAGGTCGGCGTGCGGTGTCGATTCTCCCGACGCGGCGGTCACGGGGCCGGCGCTCGCCGGTCCCGGCGGGCGGCGATGCCGTCGAGGAACCTGTCCAGCCGGTCACCGGCCACGAACGCAAGCGTCACAAGCAGGATTCCCGCCCACAGGCCGAGCATCAGGCCGGTGCCGATGAGGATCACCGCCAGCAGCGCCACGTCCCGGCGCACGGAGAGCAGTGCCGGGAGCAGGAAGAGGGCACCGTACGAGCGCAGCGACGGGGCGCCCAGCACCAGGAGCAGGCCCGCGGCCGCCCCGAGTCGCCGGGTCGGTGCGAGCAGCACCAGCAGGACGGTGATCCCGGTCGCGGCCGGCGACAGGAGGCCGGGCAGCAGCTGGACGAGCGACGAGCCGCGCAGCGCCCAGGCCGAGTCGTCCGCGCGGCCGAGCTGCGCGATCCAGGCCTGCCACGCGCCCACCCCGACCAGCGGAAGCGTGACGAGCGCGACCCCGGCCACCGCGCCGAGCCCCGCCAGCGCAGCCCACGGCCGACGACGCAGGAGCGCGGCCCAGGCGTGCGGCTGGGTGAGCTTGAGCGCGGGCGTGATCGCCCCGAAGACGCCATCGACGAGCGCTGGGCGCCCCCCGGCGCGGGGATCGCGCGGCGCAGGCAACCACGGGCCGGCGGGCGCGTCGAAGAAGACCACCACGAACGCCGCGACGAGGAGCACCTGGGCGTTGCCGCCCACCAGCCCTTCGGAGAACGGCACCCAGCACAGCGCGACCGGCACGGCACGCCACGGCACGCCGAGCCGGCGAAGGAGGAAGACCGCCGCTGCGAGCGTCGCCGCGAGCCACGCGACGTCAATGATCACCCGCGGGACAACGAGGAGCGGCGCGAGCAACGGGAGCACCGGCGGCGGGTAAAGGAACGGGAGGTCGTAACCGGCAGGCGCACTGAAGCTCGAGGCGAGATACGGCTCGCCCCCATGGACCCAGCGCTCGGCGGCCCGGAGCGGGATCTCCAGGTCGACCATCACCGGGTGGGTCAGCAGGACCAGCAGGCCTCCAACGACAGCGACGATGGCAGCCGCGATCTCGAGCACCCGGATTGGCGTGAAGCGCCGCGCGTCGACCACCGCGCCACTGTAGCCGCGTCCCGCAGCCGCGGTCCGCAGCCGGAGACGCACGCCGGGCCGCGCTCAGGAAGTGCGGGCCTGAGGCCGTGCGCGGGGTGACCACTGTGACCGCCGCCGTTTCCACCCGCGGTCACGCTGCGCCATGGGATGGGCCAGGCGACGGCCGGCCGGTCGTGCTGCTCACCGGGTGCACGCTTCAGGGGCCTCCGACCCGCTCGCCGGTCGTGGTGACGCACGCCGGCCCCAACACTCCTGCTACCGTTCCGGGATGCGCGAGATCACCGACCGGGCGCTCGACACCGCCCGAGCCCGGGGAGCGACCTACGCCGACGTGCGGGTCGTCCGGCGCCTCGAAGAGTCGATCGACG
>JARLHH010000330.1 GCA_031292335.1 Candidatus Limnocylindrales bacterium
GCGATGATCCCGGGGTTGCGGTGGAGGGCGGACGAGACCCACGTCCCGACCTTGATCCGCGACGTCACCGCTGCGATCGCGGCCGGCATCGCGACGCCGTCCCAGAAGCCGTAGACCGGGCCGTCCTTGACCACGCGTCCCACGAGCTCGTCGGGGCTCCACACCGTGTCGAAGCCGATCTCCTCGGCGCGAGTGGCCATCTCGCGGATCTCGTCCCAGCCGGCCGTGGTGGGGTCCTGGCTGGAGCGCCAGGACGAAAGCACGACGCCGATCTCGAACGAGCGCAAGGGATCCTCCATGTCATGAGCGGGGTGAAGGCGAGTCTAGGTCGTCACCCCGGCGCGTGCGCACTGGATCGATGGCCGCGCTTCCCACCCGGCGGCGACGTGTGTTTCGCGCGCGGTGGGGGCTACGCGGCCGAATCCCCTGGCGCTCGCCGGCGGCCGCGACCTATCCTGATCGAGGTCAAGGTGCCCCGCAGCCCATCGCCCATGCTGGGCGCGGCACCTGACCCGAGTGGAGGGTTGTCGTCATGGCCTTCACGTCCTCACGCCGACGGCTGGCAGCGCTCGCCGCCGTGCTGGGACTCTCGCTCATCGTCGGAGGGGTCGCCTACGCGGCCGCCTCGCCGGCCATCCAGACGGTCACGCCCGTCTCGGCGAACCACATGGGGAACATCGACGTTCTGCGCCAGCAGATCCGGAACTACTACGGCGACCCGCTGGGCTCGGGCGTCTTCGCGTCGGACAGCAACTACGCCAAGGAGGCGAGCTCGGTCGCCGCCGCCGGTACCAGCTACCTTGCCGCCAAACGACACGACCTTAGCTGGTGGATCACCGGGGGACCCAAGGCGATCGTCCTCGACGTGGACGACACCACGCTGGCGACCTGGAACTACGAGGTGTTCAGCAACTGGGCCTACAACCCGACCACGAACGCCACCTACGTCAACGGCGAGCTCTTCCCGGCCGTGCCCGGCATGGTGCAGATGGTGACCCAGGCTTCCAAGGAGGGGTACGCGATCTTCTGGGTCACCGGCCGCCCGCCCTCCCAGGCGTCGGCCACGCTCGGCAACCTGACGACTGCGAACGTCACGGGTGGGATCAGCGCCGGCTATCCGGCACCGACCGATCCTGACGGGTCCGGGCCCGACACCGGGCTGTACACGAAGCCGAGCGCGGTCGCCGACTACCCGGCCTACCTGACGACGGCCTGCGCATCCGATCCGGGCGGCAAGTGCTCGACCATCCACTACAAGTCGGCGACCCGGGCCCACATCGAGTCCCTGGGCTACGACATCGTGGCCAGCTTCGGCGACCAGTACAGCGACCTTATCGGCGGGTACGCCGACCGCACCTTCAAGCTGCCGAACCCGAACTACTACCTGCCATAGCCCATCGCATCCGCGCCGGTCGCCGGTGCGGAGCGACCGTTCGGCCCCCGGCTCGGAGTCGGAGCCCTGCTCTCGTCGAAGAGTGCGGGGCGCACCGGGCGACCGGGGGCCGTTTCATGCCTGGCCATGCCGATCAAAGGTGATCGACGTGCCCGCGGCGATCGTCCACCAGCTCGTTCTTGGCGTGTCGAAGCTGGCAGCGGGCCGCGCGAGCGGCTACGGTGGCACCTGCGGATTGCGGCGGATGACGTTGGCGGCGAACTGGAGGCGATCAACGATGGACACCCGACTCGGCGTGCTTCCCTGGAGCCAGGCCACCAGCTGGAGCGACTTCGAGTCGGCCGCGAGACGCGTGGAGTCGCTGGGCTACGACCACCTCTGGGCGTGGGACCACCTGTACGCGATCTTCGGCGACCCGTATCAGCCCATCTTCGAGGGCTACACGACCCTCGCCGCGTGGGCCAAGGTCACCACGAAGGTGCGGCTGGGGCTGCTCGTCGGGGCGAACACCTTCCGCAATCCGGCGCTCGTGGCCAAGGCGCTCACGACGCTCGACCACATCAGCGACGGGCGCACCATCGGCGGTCTCGGCGGCGCCTGGTTCGACCTGGAGCACGCGGCCGCGGGCATCGACTTCGGCCGTGGATTCGGGGAGCGGCTCGACTGGCTCGACGAATCGGTCGCTGCCATCCGCGCCATGCTGGACGGCGATGCGGTCACCTCACCCGCCGGTGGCCGGTACGCGCTCGACGCGATGCGGCTCCTGCCGGCACCCGTGCAGGCCCACCTGCCGATCCTGATCGGCGGCAGCGGAGAGCGCAAGACGCTGCGCACCGTCGCGAAGTACGCCGACATGTGGAATGCGATGGGGACGGCCGACGTCCTGCGTCACAAGGTGGACGTCCTGCGCCGCCACTGCGACGAGGTCGGCCGCGACATCGGCGAGATCGAGCTCACCGCGGGCTGCAAGCCGATCATCCGGGACACGGCCGAGGCGGCGCGTCGCGTCTGGGAGGCGCAGATGGCCCACAACCGGACGCCGATGCAGGACGTGCTCGACGACGACACGTTCTGGGTGGGCACGCCGGAGCACGTCGCGTCGATGATGATCGAGCGGAAGGCGCTGGGCTTCCGGACCTTCATCGCCGAGATGGCGGCACCCTTCGATGACGAGACGCTCGAGCGCTGGATCGGCGAGGTCCGGCCGATGGTGGACGCCGCGTAGGGGTCGGCGAGATCGCCGTCTGCGTGTTGGCTCGCGGTGCTCAGGCTCGGATCGTCGCGACGAGGGCCCGCCGATCGAGGAGCAGGTCGAGGGCGTCCGTGATCGAGCGGCACACGACATCCGCCACCCCGAGCGTCAGGCCAGAGGCGCCCTCCGGCCCGAGGATCGCGATCCCCAGTCGTGAAGCGTGCAACATCGCCTCGTCGTTGCGCCCGTTGCCGATCGCAACCGTGCTGTGAGCGCCGATCTGCCGGACGAACGCGGCCTTGTCGGCGCCTGTCCGGATGATCGTCACCGACACGCCCAGCCGATCCCCGAGGGCATCCGCGGTGCCCAACGTGTCCGCCGTGACGATGTGCAGCGCAAGGTCGCCTGCCAGCTTCCCAAGTCGCTCCGCCACGCCGTCGATCAGCTCGCCGCGGTTCGTCAGCGTGCCGTTGATGTCGAAGACGAGGTGCTCGAGCCGGATCGGATCGGCGCCGGGGATCTCGACCGTGAGCATGTTCTGCCCTCCTGTGGTGCGCCCCCATCGGGTCGGCCAGTGTGGGCGACCGTGCCCGCGCAGTGGCATCGCATGGTCGCCCTGCCCGGCGGAGAACCGATCGCGACGACGCTAGCGCGACGATTCGTGCGGCAATGCGACCCCCGCGGTCCGGGCCTCTGCCATCCCTCCGGCTGCCGCCAGGATGAGCTCGACGGTGCGTGCGTACCCGAGCTGCCCGGTGTTGCACTGGAGCGTGTACAGGAGTGGGTCGCTGCGGTCCAGTCCGTACACCTGCCGCAGGTAGGCAGCCCGGTTGGCGTCCATCTCGTGCATGCGCC
>JARLHH010000331.1 GCA_031292335.1 Candidatus Limnocylindrales bacterium
CCGGCCCGCGTCCGCCGCGCGCCGGCGGACCTGCCGTTCACCTTCGCCGATGCCGCGCTCGCGGCCGCGCTTGGCGAGCGGCGAGCCGAGCCCGACTGGCTTCGCGAAGATCGGGCCGCCGCCGCCGCCGACTTCGCTCGGCTCCCGGTGGAGTCCAACGACCTGTACACCCTCTACGTGGACTTCCGCTCCGCGGACCTGGCCGGCGCGCAGCCGTTCCTGCGCGGGGCCGACGAACCCTCTCGAGGGTCCGACACGTCGGTCCCCGACGGGGCGGCCGGCATCATCGAGCTCCACGACGACGCGGTCACGCGCCTCGCGCTCCAGCCGGACGTCCGCGCGCGCGGGGTCGTCCTGGAGACGCTGGGCGCGGCGGTGGCGCGTGACGCGGCCGGCATCCGCGACGCGATCCTGGCGACGCCGCTTCCCCGAGACGAGAAGCTGGCCGCCCTTTCGCGCGGCTTCTGGAGCCAGGGCATCCACCTCCACGTCCCGGACGGGATCCAGCTGGACCGCCCCATCCTCCTGCGCTGGGTCGCCGGCACCCGGGGGCGTGCCCTGCTGGGGCGGACCATCATCCGGCTCGGCGTCGACGCCTCGGCATCGGTGATCGAGGACCAGGTCGCGCCCGATCCCGGCGCGGACCGGCCCGCCGGCGAGACGAGCCTCCAGGGCCTGGTCGGCGCCACCAGCGAGATCCACCTCGACGCGGGTGCCACGCTCTCGTTCGCCTCCATCCAGGACCTGTCGCTGACGACGACGCTCCTCCACCAGCGCGCCGCGACGCTCGGTCGCGGGGCGGGCCTCAAGCTGGCGCTGGCCCAGCTCGGCGGGCGGATCGTGCGGTCGCGCATCGACAACCGGCTGGTCGGACGGGGGTCGTCGGTCGAGCAGGTGGAGATCGTGTTCGGCGGGACCGACCAGCTGTTCGACCTCACCTCGTACACCCGCCACGTCGGCCAGGACACGACCGGCAACCTGCTCAGCAAGGCGGTCCTCCAGCAGGGCAGCCGCGCGTACGTCAAGGGCCTGATCTCCATCGAGCAGACGGCCCGCGGCACGGACAGCTTCCTGGGCGAGTTCGGGATGATCCTGGATCGAAAGAGTCGCTCGGTGACCGTCCCGTCGCTCGAGATCGACCAGCCCGACTGCCGTCGGGCGGCGCACGCCAGCAGCGTGGGACCCATCGACCCGGCCCAGCTCTTCTATCTCGAGAGCCGGGGGATCACGCCGGACGAAGCCCGCAAGTTCATCACGCTCGGCTTCCTCGAGCCGGTCGTGGCCCGGGTGCCGCTGGAGGCGGAGCGCGAGCGGCTCTGGGGCCTCCTGGAGGCGAAGTGGGCCGAGCGCCGCGCCGAGGGCGAGCCGGCGGCGTGAACGCCGGTCGCATTGGGGCCGGTCGCGTGGCGGCCTGCCCGCCCGCGGGGCGCCCGCGGTGACGCGCAGGGTCGACGTTTCCGCCGCCGCCGACGTGGCCCCGGGCACGATGCTCATGACGTGGGTCGACGCCACGGAGCCGGTGCTCGTCGTCAACCTGGACGGCGTGTTCCACGCGGTCCAGGGGATCTGCAGCCACGAGTACTTCGAGCTGGACAGGGGCTTCCTCACCGACGACTCGCTGACCTGCGCGCTCCACCTCTCGCGCTTCGACCTCGTGTCGGGCGAGGCGCTGGATCCCCCCGCGGACGAGCCGCTGGCGGTCTACCCGGTGAGCGTCGTGGACGGGCGCCTGGTCGTGGAGTTCCCCGGCTAGCGTCCGCGCCGCTCCGCTGCGCGTCCGGCATCCGCGGCACCCGGGCGAGCCCTGATCAGAAGAGGGGCCAGGCCTCCGCCATCGTGTCGGACGACAGGTGCGGACCGCGTTGCGCAGCCCGCGGACCGAGCCGGAACCGGTCCTCGTCGTCGCCGTCCTGTCCGCCGCTGGGCAGCCCGTCCAGGCGGCCCACCACGTACTCGCCGATGCAGGGTCCGTGTTTGAACCCGTGGCCCGAGCCGCCGCCGACCAGCCAGGCGTTGTCCCAGTCCGGGTGGCGATCGATCAGGAAGTGGCGGTCGGGCGTGGACTCGTACTGGCAGACGCGCGTCTCGAGCACGGGTCGGCCAGCCAGGCCGGGGAAGCGCCGCCGCAGGAACGCCCGCGCCAGTCGCAGGTCGTCGGGGTCGGCCATGCGCTCCCCGTTCGACGGGTCGAAGCGCGGCCCGACCCGGTCGATCCCGATCTTGAAGCCGCGGTCGTCGACGGACGGAATGCCGTAGCAGCCGCCGGCGTCATCGGACCAGGCCGGCAGCACGTTCCAGCGCCAGCGGGAATCGCCCTCGCCCGGGCCCAGGTAGAAGACAGGCTGGCGGGTGACGGCCACCAGGTCGCCCACCGCCTCGGGGAAGAGCTTCGGAAGCCAGGGTCCGGCCGCGAACACGAACGTGTCCGCGCTCCAGCGCCGACCCGCTTGGTCGACCACGTCCAGCAGACGGCGGCCGTCGGAGCGACCCGGCCGCACGGCCGCCAGCGCATATGCGCCGCCGGCGCGCTGGAACGCCGCGACCGTGGCCGCGACGCCGCGCCGTGCCATGAGGAACCCCGCCTCCGGCTCGAACAGGCCGAACGCGGCCTCCGCGGGATCGATGACCGGCCAGCGGGCGCTGATGCCAGCCGGGTCGAGGCGCTCGACGGGAATGCCCAGCGATCGCAGGGTGGCCTCGGAGTCGGCCTCCCAGCCGGTCGCGGCGGCCGCGAACCACAGGACTCCGGAGGCGTGGAAGAGCGGGACGTTCCACTCGTCCGCGAAACGTTGCCAGTGGCGCAGCGCGCGGCGTGCCCAGCGAGCGTAGAACCGGTCCATGCCGTGGGCGCTCCGGATGATCCGATGCTCGTCCGACGACGTGGCGCGCAGGTGCCCGGCGCCCCAGGCGTCGAGGAGCGTCACGCTGCGGCCACCGCCCCAATCCTCGTCCGGTCCCGCGCCCCCGGCCTGCGCCCAGAAGGCGGTCCAGGCCCCCATGACGCCCGCGCCCACGACGCAGACGTCCGAGCGGGCGGCGAGGTCGGCCGGGTCGGCGGGCACCGGCATGGCGGCGGCGCCCCAGGGCGACCCCGGAGGCGAGCCGGAGCGTCCCGGATGGCTCATCGCGCCACGGCCTCCGCGTGCCTCACCGGGCCAGGAGCGTGCCGGCCGCGGCGGCCTCCGCCGCGCGCAGGATCGCCTCGGCGAAGACGAGATCGGCGATGCCCGTGCCCAGGTGCGTCACCAGGACCCTGCCCGTGTCCCCTCGCGACGTGCCGGCAAGAATTGCTTCCCCCAGCGTCGCGTCGGGGTCGGGGTAGCCGTCGAAGAGCCCCGCGTCGCGGTTCGCGAAGAGCTGGGCGCGATCGTCGGTGAGGAACAGGGCCGCGTCCATCGCCACCTCGGCCGCGATCGACGTTGCATAGTCCACGGCGACGACGAGCGCGCCTGGAGCGAACCAGCCATCGCCCATGACCTGGCGGACCGGGCCGAACGAGACGCAGGTGATGACGACGTCCGCCTCCGCCGTCGCGTGGCGCGCATCCTCGATCGCGCCCGCGCTGCCGATCCCCGGCGTGCCGGCCGCCGCGGCGGCGAGCGCTTCGGCCCGTTCGTGCTGCCGGTCATGGATCGCGAGATCCACGCCGGGGAGCAGGTGCGCCAGGACGGGCACGTGTGCCCGCCCCTGGACGCCTGCCCCGATGATCGCGGCCCTCGTGGCGCGGCCCGTCACCGGCGGCGACCAGCGGCGAATGGCAACGCCGGACACCGCCGCGGTGCGGCTGGCAGTGATGGGCCCGCCGTCCATGATCGCGAGCGGGACGCCGGTCCGCGGATCGTTGACCACCACGAGCCCGTGGAGCGACGGCAGCCCGCCGGCAGCGTTGGTCGGGAAGCCGGCGATCCACTTCATGCCCACGAGGTCCGCCGATCCATCCGCCGCCGGCCCCCGGAGGTGCGCCGGCATGGCGTGGACGAAGCTGTCCGCGGGGCGGGGATGGATGCCGATCTTGGGGGGCAGCTCGGCGCCGGTCGCGAGGCCGATCATCGCCCGCTCCGCCAGTCGGATCTGGTCGTCGAGCGGCGGCAGGCAGGCGATCACGTCCGCGGCGGCCAGGTACCGGAGGGGTTGCGTGGTCATGGCCGAAGCTCCCCTGCGTCGCGCAGCCTCCCGGCCGCTCCCTCGGCGGCCCCGGGCGCGACATTAGCACGGCCTTCAGACGAACCCGCCGCGGGGCTCGGACCCACCGCGCCGCTGGGCTACGATGACCGGCATGAGTTCCACGCCGGGGGAGCCCGAGCTGGCGGCCCGCCTCCGCGCCGAGGGCCTGGTCCCGGGGGCCTGGGGCAACGGCCCGGGCGATGTCTACGCTGCCCACCGGCACGGGTTCGACAAGGTCCTCGTGTGCGCCGCGGGGTCGATCACGTTCGGGCTCGCGGCGCAGGGCGGGCGCGTGGAGCTCCGGGTCGGCGATCGCCTGGACCTGCCCGCGGGCGTCGACCACGACGCCGTCGTCGGCCCGGCCGGCGTGACGTGCCTGGAGGCCCACCTGCCCGCCGGGCAACTTCCCACGGACCCGACCCGGCGTCCGGCAGGCACCTGGTAGGGCGAACGAACGACGAGGGGGCCGGCCCGCCGGGCCGGCCCCCTCGCGCAGGCAGGGGTCAGAAGACGCGGTAGGCGATGTCCGCCGGGGCGAGGAGCATCTCCTTGATCTCCTCGTCCACCTTGAGCAGCGAGATGTGGGCGCCGGCCATCTCGAGCGATGTGCAGTACTCGCCGACGTAGCTGCGGAAGACCTTGATGCCCTTCGCGGCGAGCTTCTTGTGGGCGATGCCGTAGAGGAGGTAGAGCTCGCTGATCGGCGTGCCACCCAGGCCGTTGACCATGAGCGCGACCTCGTCGCCGGCCTTGAACGGCAGGTCGGGGACGATCGCGTCGAGGAGGATGTCCACGATCTCGTTCGCCGAGACCAGCTTCGTGCGCTGCCGGCCGGGCTCGCCGTGGATCCCGATGCCGACTTCCATCTCGTCGTCGGCAATCTCGAAGAGCGGCGTGCCGCGGGTGGGCGGCGTGCAGGAGGTGAGCGCGATGCCCATCGTCCGCACGTTCGCGATGACCTTCTTGCCCAGCGTGACGAGCTCGTCGAGCTCGGCGCCCTTCTCGGCAGCCGCGCCGACCGCCTTGATGACGAAGAAGTTGCCGGCCACGCCGCGCCGGCCGACGGTCCAGGTGGAGTCCTTGACCGCCACGTCGTCGTTGACGAGGAGCGTGTCGATCTTCATGCCCTCGGCTTCGCACAGCTCGCGGCCCATCTCCCAGGCCGTGCGGTCGCCGGTGTAGTTGTTGACGATCTGCAGGACGCCCTTCTTCGAGTTGAGGAGCTTTGCGGTCTCCACGACGAAGTCGACCGGCGGGCCGGCAAAGACGTCGCCCGGGCAGGCGCCGTCCAGCATCCCCTTGCCCACGATCATCGTGTGGGCGGGCTCGTGGCCGGAGCCGGAGCCCTGGATGATCGTGACCTTGTCGTCGCTGGGCATGTCAGCCCGGTAGATCAGGTTGTACTTCGGCTCGTACTTGAGCGCGCCCCCGCTGGCCAGCTCGATCCCCTCGAGGAACTCGGGGACGAACTGCTTCGGGTCGTTCAGGAACTTCTTCACGCGTTCTCCCTCAACTTCCGTGCTGGTCGCGCCATGCGGCGCTGATCGCCTGGAGGATCACGCCGATCGCGGTCGCGCCGGCGTCGACGGAGCCGATGCTCCGCTCGCCCGTGTACGCGGCCCGGCCGCGCATCGCGAGCATGCCCTTGGTCTCCTCGGCTGCCTTCACGGCCACGTCGGCGGCGCGCTGGATCGCCGCGACCGCGTGGTCGCCCTGGAATGCCGGATCGCCGATCGCCGCCTCGAGGCTGTCGGCGGCCGGCACCAGCGCGTCGAGCAGCGTCTTCTCGCCGAGCGCCGCCCCGCCCCGGGCCATGATCCCGGTGATGGCTGCCCGCAAGATCGCGATGACGTCCTCCGGAGCGAGCTCCGTCCGGTCGCCGGCGGCGACGCCTGCCCGCAGGAACGCCGTGCCCCAGATCGGCCCGCTGACGCCGCCGACCTTGGAGGTCAAGGTCAGGCCGACCTTCTTGAGGATGGCCCCGGCGCTCGAGTGGTCGAACGTGGCGTAGTCGCTGAGGACGACCTCCCAGCCGTTCCGCAGCGAGTAGCCGAAGTCGCCGTCCCCGACGATGGAGTCGAGCTGGGCGAAGTAGTCCGCGTTGTCGACGATCGTCGAGGCCATCGTCATGAGGACGAGGTCCAGATCGTCGAGCGACGCCTGTGCCATGCGAACCTCCCTTCTGGGTTGGGGGCCGGGTTGCGGAGAGGGATGGGAAGCGGTCAGGGGGCGAGGCAGGCCGCCAGGTCGGCCAGCGTCACGTACGCTCCCGGCCGGGCCGCCGAACGGTTGGCGATCACGATGGCGGGCTCGCCGTCCGGGTCGCCGAGGGATGACACGACGAGGATCGCTTCGCTGAAATCCTCCTGGTCCGTGTAGCCGTTGACCGTGACGAGGCAGCGCAGGCCCGCGGCGTGGGCCGCCTCGAGGCCGTTGCGCGAGTCCTCGACGACGAGCACCTCGGCGGGGTCCACGCCGAGCTTGTCGAGGGCGAGGAGGTAGATGTCGGGTGCCGGCTTCTTGCGCGGGACGCAATCCCCGGCGAGGAAGACGTCGAAGCGGGCGGCCCGCTCCGGGCCCACCGCGTAGTCGAGGATGGCGTGGACGGACGCCTCGGCCGAGGTGGAGGCGACGCCCAGCTTCCAGCCTGCCTCCTGGGCCGCCGTGATGATCCGGCGGATGCCGGGGCGCGGCGGGAGCTTGCCCCCGGCGACCATCTCCGTGTAGATCGCCGTCTTGCGCTTGTGCCACTTCGCGATCTCGGCGGCCTGGGCGTCGGGGTCCGTGGGCAGGCCGGCGGCC
>JARLHH010000332.1 GCA_031292335.1 Candidatus Limnocylindrales bacterium
CCAGCGCCTGCTCCGCCTGCGCGCGAACGCTGGGCGTGAGGCCCGGCGGCACCACGTGGAGCACCGTGACGCGGGCGCCGTGCCGCCGGGCCAGCGCGTCCGCGAAGCTGAGCGCCAGCTCGGCGTGCGGGCCACCCCGGACGGGGACCAGGATCCGGTGGATCTCGGCCACGGGGCGCTGCTTGACGACGGCGATGTCGCAGGGAGACTCGCGCACGACGGCATCGATCGTCGGGCTGAAGACGAGCGCCGGCTGGTCCGGGGCGTCGCCACTTCCGGCTCCGGTGCCGGCTCCACTGCCCGCCGCTCCGCGCGGACCACGCGCGCCGCCCGCGGACCGGCCTCCCGGCCGACCGCCCCAGCCGAAGATCACGAGGTCGGCCTCGAGCTCGACCGCGGCCTCCACGATTCCCTGGGCCGCCCGGCGCCCGATCCGGACCACGGGACGGATGTGGGTCCCTTCCGGCGCGTAGTCCAGCACCTTCTGGAGCAGGCGGCGCGCCTGGCGCGCCCTCGTGGCGCCCTCGGAGAGGGCCATCTCCTCCGGGACCTCCACGATGCCCAGCGCCGTCAGCTCACCCGCCCGCGGGTCCAGGAGTGCCGCGCCGATGCGGATCAGCTCCTCTGCCGTGGCCGGGTTGGCCACCGGGATCAGGATCCGGCCGGGAAGCGGCGGGCGCGGCGTCACGGAGCGCCCTCGGCCGTGCGGGACCCCAGCGCCGCGTTCCAGCGTTCGACGAGGTAGGGCTTGCGAAGCTCGAAGGCGCGGGCCTGGCGCTCCACCCGTTCCTCCGCGTCGGCCTGGTCGAGATGCCGGGTCTCGACGATGAGGCTGCCGACGCGGCCGAAGTAGAGCGGCACGAGTGCGGCGACGAGCGTCTCGAGCGGCACGACGGCCCGCTGCGTGGCGACCACGAGGTCGTACACGATTCCCGCCCACAGCTCGTCGGGGAAGCTGTAGCCGGCGACGGCGTCGGACATCTCGTCGGTCGTGACGTGGTGGTCGGGTCCGCCCTCGCCGCCGAGCCCCAGGCGCCGCCCGGCTGCCTCGGCGAGCCGTCCCGCCTCCTGCGAGATCTCGATCGCGGCAGCCGCGTGGTCCGGCGCGAGCATCGCCTGCCAGGTGGGGGCGAGCGTCACGCGCCCCGCGTCGAACTCCGAGAGCAGGCGCAGCGTGTTGACGTGGAGCGGGATCGGCTCGACCCAGCGCTCGAA
>JARLHH010000056.1 GCA_031292335.1 Candidatus Limnocylindrales bacterium
CCCCGGAGGCGACGGCGCCGCGGCCCGCGCCGAGACCCGCCGCGCGCACAAAGAACGGGTCGAGCGTGAGCGCGCCCGAGCGGAAGATCCGGGTCGGCGGGAGCCGCCGCCGCCCGGCGAGCGGAAGACCGGCAAAGGCAACCATGGGATCGTCCGCGCCGAGGTCGAGCAGCGGGACGAACGACTCGCCCGCCAGCGGGTTCGCCGCGAAGGCCGCCAGCAGCCGGCCGAGGTAGGCGGCCGTGACCGGCGCACGCTCGGGGTCCTGCAGGGGACGAACGTCGATCAGGACGCGGGTACCGCCCGGGGCCGGCGCGGCCCGGCCCATGCCGAGCCTCATCGCGAGCGGCGGGGTCCCCGCCCCCGCAGCTCGTCGAAGCGAAGCTGGCAGACGACGACGAGCGCCTCCACGACGATCCGGCGGCTCATCTTCGACTGTCCGACGCGCCGGTCCCGGAACGTGATCGGGACCTCGCGAACCCGGGCGCCCAGGCGGGTCGCGCGGTAGGTCATCTCGATCTGGAAGACGTAGCCACCGGCGTGTACGCCGTCGAAGTCGATCGCCGCCAGGGTCCCGGCCTGCCAGGCCTTGAAACCGCCGGTCAGGTCACGAGCGGGAAGGCCCAGGACCAGCTTCGCGAAGAGGCTGCCACCCCGGCTGATCACGCGGCGGGCGAGCCCCCAGTCCACGACGCCGCCGCCCGGCGCATAGCGTGATCCGATGACGAGATCGGCCGACCCATCGGCGAGGGGTGCCATGAGCCCCGGCAGCGATGCGGGATCGTGGGACCAGTCGGCGTCCATCTGGAGCACGGCGGTCGCGCCGCCGTCGAGTGCCACGCGGAAGCCGGCCAGGTACGCCCGCCCGAGCCCCGCCTTGGCGGCCCGGTGGAGGACCCGGACGCTGGCATCGGCCGCGGCGAGCCGGTCGGCGATCTGCCCGGTGCCGTCGGGCGACCCGTCGTCGACGATGAGCAGGGTGGCATCCGGGAGCGCCGAAAGGATCGCCGCGGCGATCGGCTCCAGGTTGTCGGCCTCGTTGTAGGTCGGGAGCACGATCCACGGGCCCTGCCGCGATGGTTCGGTCATGGGCCCAGTGTAGGCGAGGCGACGCCGGCGGCGAACGGAGCGCCGGACACGGGTGGCCGGGCGCGACCCCTCGGGGAGCCGCGCCCGGAGAACGTCAGTGGAGCCAGTAGGCTGCGCTTGTGGCTGCGGGGCGGCCGAAGCGGTCGATGCCGGAGACCCCGATCGTCAGGCGGCCCGCTGAGCCGGTCGCGAGACGGACCTGGGCCTTGTACGTAGAGGTCCCGGTCCGGGTGGTCCGGTACGAGACCTGGCCGCGGCCGGGCTGGGTGACCAGGACGGTCGGGTTCGCGCGGAGCGCCTCCACCGTGACGACCGCGATCGTGACGACCTGGCCCGCCGCCGGGGTGGTGTCCGACATCGCGATCCGGATCCCGCCGCTGTAGACCCACGTCTGTTCGGTCGTCGTCGTGATGCCGTCGTCCACGGTCACCGCGGCGAGGTAGGGCCCGGCCGGGACCAGGGCGCCCGCGTCGCTGCGGCCGTCCCAGCGCACCGCGTACGAACCGGCCGCGAGCGGCGCGTTCGCGTCCCACGTCCGCACGGCAACACCGGTCGTGGTCGTCACCTGCCACGTCACGCGTGCCGGCCGGGCAAGCGTGAAGGACAGGGTCGAGATCCGGGGATTCGAGCCGTTCCCGGTGGGCGAGATCCAGGCCGGGCTGGCTGCCACGCCGCTGCGCGCGGTTGCGACGATGAGCGGCACCTCCACCGCCGGGCTCACGTTGCCGGCCGCGTCGCGGGCCGCCATATCGAGGACGTACGGCCCGTCGGGCACGAGCGCGCCTGCCGTGTCGAGGCCATTCCAGGTGATCGCGCCCGCGCCGGCCGGCGCGGAGAGCGTCAGGGAGCGGACGGTCGCGCCTCCATTGTTCCGCACGTCGGCCTGGAGCGTGGCGGCCTCGGACAGGGTGAATGGCAGGCGGGCGGTGTCGTTCAGGCCGTCACCATTCGGCGAGACGAGGATCGGGGCGCCTGTGCCGCCGGTGAGCGTGAGCACGGGCGGCGTGGCGTCCAGGGCGAGGACGGCCCCCGAGCTGACCGGCGGGTTGCCCGCGTCGTCGGTCGCGGTGGCGACCACCCGGTAGGTGCCGTCCGGGACGACTTGCCCGCCGCTGTCGCGACCGTTCCAGGTCGCCGCGAACGCCGCGCCGGAGCCGGCGAGGGTGGCGACGCCCGTGCCCGCGGGATCGGTGATGGTCGCCGACCAGCTGACGGGCTTGCTCGCCGTCGCCGCGATCGAGACCGCGCCGCCGAGCGCCGGGCTGTACGTGGACGGCGAGACCGTGAGATTGCTGATCACGGGCGGCGTCATGTAACGCTGGGTGACGCCGGCGACACCCGCCGGCAGGGCGCCGGTGACGTCGTCCGTGCGCAGTGTCGGCAGCGCGACCATCGAACGGTAGTAGTCGGTGAACGGCGCGGAGCCATCCGGGTCCGCGTAGTCGGTGAGCCCCGGCGTGCGCGTGCTCGCGAACGTGAACGTGTTGCCGTCGCTCCACGGCTTCGAGCGGAAGAGCTGGTCCACGGACTGGTGGGTGGTGAACAGCTGGTCCAGGTACCACGAGGTGTCCGAGTGCGCGTCGGCGATGACGGCGCCTGCACCGACCGCCAGGAAGCCTGCCGCGAAGTTGTCGATCCGCTGCTCGGCGACCGACAGCGTCGGTGCGGGCATGCCCGGCTCGGAGTTGCCCGACGCGTAGCAGAGGTGCGCCAGGATCACCACCGCGCTCGGGGCGAGCCTGACCGAGCTCTCGAGATAGGACTCGCCGTAGTAGGTCGTGTTCGAATCGCCCTGGCCCGCGACGGCGTTGAGCCCGAGGCCGTCCTGCCGGTCGGGCATGAGAGTCTTCGTGTAGGGGCTCGGGAAGCCGTTCCCGTGACCCATGTAGACGACGATGTTCGCCCCCTGGAGCGCCGCCTTCGCGGCCGCCCACGTCGCGTCCGGGCTGTACACCTTCACGACATTGGACGAGTACTGGATGGCGGTCGCGTAGACCGCGTCCATGTCGGCCCGGTAGGAATCGGTGGCCCCGTGGGTCGCGCCGACGATCAGCACGATCTTCGGGCCCGACGCTGCTGCGGCGGTGGAGGCGATCGGAGACGGCGCGACGGCACCCGTGAAGGCGAGCAGGCCGGCGACAAGCAGGGGGACCAGACGGCGCACGGCGCGGGGACTCCTGTTTCGAGTGAAGCAGGACAAACCATGGGCGCCCGGCGGGTCCGGCTCAATCGACCGGTCGGCGGCGGCGCCCCCGACTATCGGGCTACGCGCGCCCGCGGTCGAGTGCGCTCGGGGGCGGTCAGCGTTGAAAGGAAGCAGGCCGGGCGCCTACCCCGCGCGAAGCCGCTCCACGAGCTGGACGAGCGAGGGGTTCGCCCGGTCGCGGCCGGACAGGATCGGGCGTCCATCCGGCGTGGCCAGGACCGCGGGCCACGGGATCGCCGCCAGGGGATCGTCCCAGGCGAAGCCGAGCTCGTCCGTGCCGTCGTACTCGGCCGTCACGAAGTAGGCCAGCCGGAGCGGCCGGAGGGCGAGGAACCCGTGCGCGACGCCGGCCGGGATGGCGACCGTGCCGTCGGCCGCGAGCTCGCGGGTCTCGACGATCGGCCGATCACCGCTCCCGTCGAAGAGCGGCCGGGCGTCCACGAGGGCGACCCAGGCCACGCCCTCCTCCACCACCCAGAAGTCGAGCTGCCGGCGGTGAAAGTGGAGCCCCCGGAGAACGCCCGCCGCGGACGTGGAGAAGTTGGCCTGCCGGAATCGTGCGCCCGGCCCGGCTGCCGCTTCCAGGTCGGGGAACCAGGCGTCGCGCCAGACCTCGCGAAAGCTCCCGCGCTCGTCGGCGTGACGCGTGACGGCACCCCACCGGACGCCGGGGATCGTGGAGGCGGCCCCGCCGTGCGTCGGGACGGTCACGCCTGGTCCGGCAGCCCGGGCCGGCGCATCCTCGGCGTGGCTCATCGGCGCATCGTTCCGGCCCGCTCGCGCGCCAGGAACGGCCGGTAATCGGCAAAGGCCGCCTGCCACGGACGCAGCGACGCGCCGGACGGCAGGGCGGTGGGCGCCAGGACCGACCAGGCCGGCGGCGTCGAGGGCCTGGTCCACGCGGAAAGGGACAGCTCCACGATCGGAACCTCAACCTCGAGCGCGGCGAGGACATGCCGCGCCCAGCCCGCCCGCGACACGGTCCCGGTGTTGACGATGTGGTGGATGCCGGCGTAGGTCCCGGACGCGAGCAGGTCCAGGATCCCTTCGGCCAGGTCCGGCGCGAACGTCGGCGAGCCGATCTCGTCGCCCACCACCCGGAGCGGCTCGCCGGCGGCCCGGGCGCGGTCGGCGGCGGCAAGGATCCGCACCGGGAAGTCGTTGCCCGGCGGACCGTAGAGCCACGCCGTTCGGACGATCGCGAGCTGCGGAGCACCGCCGAGGAAGACCGCCTGCGCCGCTGCCTCGCCGGCCAGCTTGCTCGCGCCGTACGGATTGCCCGGGCGCGGACCATCCTTCGGCGTGTAGCCGAGACCATCGGTCCGGCGCCCGTCGAAGACCTCGTTGGTGGAGACGAGAACCAGGTCGGTCCCGGATCGCACGCAGGCGTCGGCGAGCTCGGCCACCGCCAGCGCGTTGCGGCGCATCGCCCGCTCGGGCTCGCGCGCGCAGCCGTCCACGTCCGTCCAGGCCGCCGCATGGATCACGACCTCCGGCGCCGTCTGCCGGATGCAGCGGGCAGCCGCCTCCGGGTCGTCGAGATCGTAGGCGGGGCGGCTCCACGCGAGCGGCCCGAAGGGACCCGTGAACGGCGCGTCCTCGAGGGCGGCGATGAGGGCCCGCCCCAGCCGGCCGCCGGCGCCGGTCACGGCGACGCGCATCAGGCGTCCACCCCGGACGGCGCGCCGCCCGG
>JARLHH010000333.1 GCA_031292335.1 Candidatus Limnocylindrales bacterium
GCGCTGACCGGTGCCGCCCGGCCGATCCGCCGGCTCGGGATCGCCGGCCGGGGCATCCTTGACGTTGCCACGTCGGCCGCGCTGGAGATGGCGCTGCCGGGGGCCGCCTGGGTCGACGTGGAGCGCGCGATGTGCGGCCTGCGAGCCCGCAAGTCCGCCGCCGAGATCGCCGTGATCCGGCACGCGTACCGGCTCGCTGCGATCGGACTGGACGCGGCCGTGGCGGCCATCCGCCCGGGCGTGACCGAGCGCGCCGTTGCGGCCGAGGCCGAGGCGGCGATGCGCCGGGCGGGGGCCGAGGGAACGGGGATCGACACGATCGTGGCATCGGGGCCGAATTCCCGGCCGATCCTCGGGCGGGCCACGTTCCGCCAGATCGAGCGTGACGACCTGGTGGTGCTGACGATGGCCCCGCGGTACCAGGGCTACCACGGCGCCATCGGGCGGCCGGTGTTCGTGGGCGAGCCCGGCCGCGAGGCGAGGGCGGCGCTCGAGGCGGCGCGGCAGGCCCAGGACGCCTGCAGCGGCCTGATCCGGCCCGGGATCGAGGGCAGCCAGGTGGAGGCGGCGGGGCGCCGGGTGATGGAGGCGGCGGGTCTCGGGCCGTACTTCCTCTACTCCGGCATCCACAGCGTGGGCGTCATCGAGTTCGAGTCGCCGATCTTCGGCCCGACCAGCACGGGCTCCCTCGAGGAGCGAATGGTGCTGTCGGTCGACATCCCCTGCTTCAACGCACCCTGGGGCGGGCTTCGCGTGGAAGACGGCTTCCTCGTCACTGCGACAGGCGCGGAGCGCCTCGACACCACGCCCTACCTGCTCACCGCATAGCCGGCGGGATCACCGGTGGTTGACGGCGTGTTCGATGAGGATCAGGCCATCCAGGCCGCCTATCTCGACATGACGGTTCGCGCCGGGGGGCGGATCGTCCACGAAGACGGCCTTGGCATGTACTTCGGCACGCACCCGTCCTGGATCATCATCAATGGCGCATTTCGAACGGACCCCGGGCTGGCTCCTGGCGACGCGATTCGACGTACCGAACGCGCTTTTCGCGAGCGCGGCCGTACGCCCCTGCTCATGACCTTCGGGCGCGCGGATGCCGACCTCGAAGCGGCGCTCGCCGACGCGGGTTGGAGGGCAGCGGTCGAGCTGCCGATCATGGTCAGATCCACGACCCTGCCGCCGGGTCCGGCGGTGGATGGCGCCGGCCTCGACTGGCTGGCTGGGGACGACCTCGTGGAGCTCGGCGTCCTGCGGGATGTTCTTCTTCGCGGCTACGGCGACGGCATGAGGGAGGTCGTCGATTCGGTGTTCCGGACGATTGCCGCGATTCGACCGCCTGGCGTGGCAGCTGCAATCGCCCGACTTGACGGCGCGCCTGCGGCGGCGGCCCTCGTCTACGTGGAGGGACCGGGCGCCGTCGTGGCCTGGGTGACGACGGTTCCCGAGGCACGTCGGCGGGGCCTGGGCCGCTTGGTGACCGCTGCCGTGACCAATCGTGGTCTCGGTCTCGGTGCGGCGGGGGTCACGCTGCAGGCTTCGGACATGGGGGCGCCGGTGTACCGGTCCATGGGCTACCAGGACGTTTCGATGAGTCGTGGCTGGCTTGCGCCGTCGCGAGAGCCCTGAGGGCGCCGGGCGCTCGCGGATGGGCCTGCGCTCCCGAGGGCCTGGATCAGAGCGACGAGAGCGACTGGAACGTGAGCGCCAGCCCGACGACCACGACAACCAGCCCGGACGCCATCGGGAGGACGTCCATGGCGCGCCGCAGCGCGCCACCCCCTTCGAC
>JARLHH010000334.1 GCA_031292335.1 Candidatus Limnocylindrales bacterium
CCGCCGGCGCGCCCGCTAGCGCGCTCCCAGCGAGCCGGGAAAGGCACGCTGCCCGTGCACGTCACGTTCCTTGGGCTGGGCTTGATCGGCGGTTCCGTGGCGCTCGCCCTGCACGACGCGGGGGGCTGGACTGCGGCCGCCTGGAGCCCCGCGGGCGCAGGACCGGCCCGCGCGCTGGCTTCGGGTGTCGTCGATGCTGCGCCCTCGACGCTGGCCGCCGCGCTCGCCGACGCGGACCTGGTGATGCTGGCGGCGCCCCCGACCGCCTGCCTGGCCCTGCTGGACCGCCTGCGCGACGAAGCCCGGGAGGCGCTTCCGCGAGCGGCCGTCGTGACCGACGTGGCAAGCACGAAGGGCCGCATCACGGCCCGCGCCATCGCGGGCCGCCTTCGCTTCGTGGGGGGCCACCCGATGGCCGGCCGCGAGACGAGTGGCTTCGGGGCGGCGACTGCGGACCTGTTGGTGGGGCGCCCCTGGGTCGTGGTCCCCGGCGACCCGTCGGACGTGGTCGCCATCGAACGTGTCGAGACGCTCGTCCGAGCGACGGGCGCGCGCCCGGTGCGGATGGACGCCGCCGCGCACGACGCGGCCGTGGCGGCGATCAGCCACCTGCCGCTGGTGGCCGCGGCCGCGCTCGTCGAGGCCGTGGCGGGGGCCGCCGGCGAGGTGTCATCTTCCGACTGGCCTGCGGCAGCGGCCCTGGCGGCGTCGGGCTGGCGCGACGCGACACGTTTGGCACGCGGGAGCGCCGAGATGGGAGCCGGGATCGCCGCGACGAACGCCGCCGCGCTCACGGCCCGTCTGCGGGCCTACCGCGATCGCCTCGACGCCTGGATCGCGCTGCTTGATGCGACCGGGCCCGACGGGATGCCGGACGAGGCCGCCATCCGGGCGCGCCTGGAGGCGGCGCACGCGCGCCTGGACCGCCGGAGCTGACGGATGCCCCAGGCCCGCCCGCGCCGAACGCCGGAGGAGTCCGTCCTGGTGGTCCCACGCGACGCGCTGATGGCAGTGCCCGGCTGGAAGGGCGTGCTGTGCCGTGGCATGGAGCCCTATCTCGACGTCATCGCCCGCCTCGGGAGGTTCGCGCCGCGGGCGGAGATGGAGTCGGATCCGCGCTGGAAGCAGGTCATCCCGTACCTGGTCCTGCGGGACGACGAGCACTTCTTCCTGATGCGGCGCACCCGGGCCGGCACCGACGCGCGGCTCCACGAGCGCTACTCGATCGGGATCGGCGGGCATCTCAACCCCGGTGACGCGGACCTCACGGGCGGCCTTGCCCGGGAGTGGGCCGAGGAGCTTGATGCGGCGTTCGTCCCCGAGTTTCGCCTGCTCGGCCTGCTCAACGATGACGAGACGGACGTGGGCCGTGTCCACGTGGGGGTCGTCTTCGTGGCCGAGGCAATGGGCCGGGCGGTTGCCATTCGGGAGACGGAGAAGCTGGAGGGGCGGTTCGCCGCGCCGAGCGATGTCGCGGCTGTCCGAGACCGGATGGAGTCGTGGAGCCAGCTCGTGTTCGACTTCATGACCGGCCGCGATCCGGGATTCCGGGGCGGGTCGCCCGGCGCGGGTGACGAGGCGCCTGTGCCGTCCTGATCCGCGCCCGGGAGGGCCGGCGGGTGCATACTGGCCATGGAGTCACCGATATGCGCCGATCGACCCCCCTGGTACGCCTCCTCCCGTCCGCCGTGGCCACGCTGGCGCTTGCGCTGCTGATGCTCGCGGCACCGGCCCGGGCGGCCGGCCCGGCCGTCGTCGTCCTGCCCACGACCGGCGAGGTCGACGGCGTCATGGCCCAGTATCTCGTCGACGGGATCGCCCGCGCGGAGCGGGAAGGAGCGCCGGCCGTCCTGGTCGAGCTCAACACGCCGGGCGGCAGCCTGGATGACACGCAGCGGATCACCGGCGCATTCCTGGACTCGACCGTGCCGGTGATCGTGTGGGTCGCTCCCGCCGGCGGTCGCGCGGCGAGCGCGGGCACATTCATCACGCTGGCGGCGAACCTGGTCTACATGGCGCCCGGCACGAACATCGGCGCGGCCAGCCCGGTCGACAGCAGCGGCGCGGACATCACCGGAACGCTCGGCGTCAAGGTCATGAACGACGCCGTGGCGAACATCTCGGCGATCGCCCAGGCGCGCGGGCGCCCGGTCGCCTGGGCTGCCTCGACGGTCAGCGACGCGAAGAGCTATACGGCATCCGATGCGGTCGCGGCCGGGGCCGCCGACGGCATCGCCGCCACGGAGGCGGACGTGCTGGCGTCCGCGAACGGGAAGACGATCAGCGTGGCCGGCGGCGCGTCGGTCACGCTCGCGCTCGGCGGCGTCTCCACCGAGGTGGTCGGGATGAGCCCGTTCCAGCTCTTCCTGCGCGTCCTGGGCGACCCGAACCTCGCCTTCATCCTGTTCCTGCTGGGGGTCCTGCTCCTCGTCTTCGAGCTGGCCAACCCCAACATCGTGACCGGCATTGGCGGGGCGCTGGCCCTCGTCCTGGCCTTCATCGGGTTCTCGGACCTCCCGGTGAACGTGGCGGGGCTCCTGCTGGTGAGCTTCGGGGTCATCCTGCTCGCCCTCGAGACGCAGATCCCCAGCCATGGGGTGCTCACGGTCATCGCCGGCGCCTGCGTGGCGATCGGGGCGGGGACCCTGTACGGCAACCCGGGCGCACCGACGATCCCCGGCGTAGAGGTCGCCTGGCCGGTGATCGTCGTGGCGGTCGGCCTGACCGTCCTGTTCGGCGTGGTGATCGCGGTGACCGCCTTCCTGGTTCGGCGGATGCGCAACAGCCCCGTGCTGGTGGGCAGCCTGCGGGTCGCCGGTGAGGCTGCCATCGTGTCGACCGACATCAACCCGCTCGGCACCGTGCACGCGGTGGGCGAGGAATGGACCGCGCGCAGCCTGGACGGGCGTCCTCTTGCTCGCGGCGCCGCGGTGCGGGTCGTCCGCCAGGACGGCCTGGTCCTGTATGTTTCGCCGGTCGAGCCCCGCCCGGCCACCTGATCCCGCTGCTCGAAAGGAGCGCCCGCGTGGAAGCCGCCGTCCTGTTCGCGATCATCGTGGCCGTCCTGATCCTCGTCCTGCTCCTGCTGTACCTGTCGGTCCGGGTGGTGCAGCAGTACGAGAAGATGGTCGTCTTCCGGCTCGGCAAGACCAGCGAGGCGCTCGTCCGCTCGCCGGGCCTGCGTTTCCTGATCCCGATCATCGACCGTCCGGTGAAGGTGGATGTCCGCGAGCAGTTCATCGAGGTGCCCAGCCAGACCACGATCACCAAGGACAACGCACCGATCAACGTCGACTTCCTGATCTACTGGCGGATCAGCGACCCGCTCAAGAGCGTGGTCAACGTGGCGAACTTCAGCGGCGCCCTCCAGGGCGTGGCCACCACGACGCTGCGCGCCGTCATCGGCGACATCCTGCTCGACGAGGTCCTCTCCCGGCGCGAGCAGATCAACGAGGTCCTGCGGGTCAAGCTCGACGAGGTCACCGAGCGCTGGGGCGGCAAGGTGACCACGGTCGAGATCCGCGAGATCACGCCGCCGCGCGACGTCCAGGACGCGATGAACCGCCAGCTCTCCGCCGAGCGGACCCGCCGTGCCGTCATCACGGAGTCGGAGGGGAAGCGCCAGTCGGAGATCAACATCGCCGAGGGATCGAAGCAGGCCGCGATCCTCGAGGCGGAGGGCACCCGCCAGGCGCAGATCCTCAACGCCGAGGGCTTCAGCCAGGCGCTCGAGCGGATCTACGCCGCCGCGTCCGGCATCGACCAGAAGACGATGCTGCTCCAGTACCTGGAGGCGCTCAAGGCGCTCGGCGCGAGCCCCTCCACGACGGTCGTCATCCCGACGGAGTTCACCCGGTTCCTCGAGCCGCTTGCGCGCACGATTGGCGCCGGTCTCGCCTCCGGTGCGGAGGCGGGGATTCCCCCGATCGGGCCGGGCGGCGGCGTGGCCTGAGCCGGTGACCCGGACCGCCGACGCCGGGGCGTCGGCGGTCCGCTATGATCGGGCCCGGCTGGTCCAACGCCGGGCCGTCGCGAGGCGACCGCGATGCGGGGCACGAGGGGTACGAGAGGGGTCGGATGTCCGCCAAGATCCTCGTCGTTGACGACGACCCGAACGTCCAGCGACTGCTGAGCTTCACGCTCAAGCAGGAAGGCTACGAGGTGCTCGTGGCCGGCGATGGAGCCGAGGGGTTCAAGCTCTGGTCCGAGGAATCGCCGGCGCTCGTCCTGCTCGACGTGATGCTCCCGAAGCTCGACGGCTACCAGGTGGCGACCAAGATCCGGTCGGACGAGGGCGCGTCCGGCCACGTGCCGATCATCATGCTCACCGCCGAGAGCGAGGTGGAGCAGAAGATCCGCGGCCTGCGGGCCGGAGCGGACGACTACCTGGTCAAGCCGTTCCACCCGGCCGAGCTCCTGGCCCGGATCAAGAGCCTGCTGGCGCGGTTCGCGCCGCGCGACGTGCTCGTCGGCCGGCCGCCGCTGGGCCGGGTCCTCGCCTTCTACGGCGCGAAGGGCGGCGTGGGCACGACGACGATCGCGATCAACGTGGCGATCGCGCTCCATCGCGAGCTGGGGCGCAAGGTCTGCCTCGTGGACGCCAATCTCCAGTTCGGCGATCACCGGGTGTTCATGGATCTGGGGCTCGACCGCAAGAGCGTCGTGGACGTGGTGACCGCCACGGCGATCGACGCCGACCTGTTCCGGAATGTCGTCGTGAAACATGACTCCGGGGTGGACCTCCTGCTCGCTCCGCCGTCGCCCGAGACGGCCGAGCTGGTCACGAAAGAGCACATGGCACACATCCTCGAGACGCTGCGCGGCCTGTACGACTACGTCGTGGTGGACGTGGACAAGCGGCTCGACGACACGAACCTCGGAATCTTCGATGCGGCCGACTTCCTCTTCGTCGTCATGACGGCGGACCTCTCCTGCCTCAAGAACGTGCGGCTCGTCCTGGAGACCCTGGGTCACATCGGCTACGAGGACGAGCGGGTGAAGCTGGTGCTCAACCGGTCGAACGCGTTCACCGGGATCAGCGTCAAGAATGCCGAGGGCGCCCTGAAACGTCCGATCGACCACCAGGTCCTCAACGAGTACCGGGGTGCCATCAGCGCCCTGAACTCCGGCGCCCCGGTGATGTTCTCGAAGGCGGACTCGCCGCTGGGCCGGTCGTTCCACGACTTCGCGCGCGGAATCGACAAGGCGCCCCGGCCGGTGGCGGGGGCGGCGGTCGTGACCACGACACGCTGATCTCGCGGCGCGGGCGGCCCGCGGAGCAGGCTGTCCGCCGGTAGGGCGCGGTGCAGCGGGGATTGATCGCGGGATAAGGCCCCCGGGCTAGGGTGGCCGCCATGCTGGCAACGGTGCTCTCTGCGACGCTCCGCGGCCTCGAAGGTCGCCCGGTGCGGGTCGAGGTGGACGTCGCTCCCGGCCTGCCTGGATTCACCATCGTCGGCCTCGCCGATGCCGCCCTGCGCGAGTCGCGCGAGCGTGTCCGGGGCGCGCTGCGCAACGCCGGGTTCGTCCATCCGCCCCGGCGGATCACCGTCAACCTCGCCCCCGCGGACGTTCCGAAGGCGGGCTCGGCGCTGGACCTGGGGATCGCGATCGCCATCCTGGTCGGCTCGGAGCAGGTCCACCCGCAGGGCCGGTGGGCGTTGCTGGGGGAGCTGGGACTCGGTGGAGAGGTCAGGCCGGTGCCCGGGCTGCTGCCGATGATCGCGGCCCTCGCCCGGCGCGGGGCCGGGCGCGTGGTGGTGCCGGCGGACGCGCTCGACGAAGCGCGCCTCGTTCCCGGGATCATCGCCCTGCCGGCCGCCTCGCTCGGCCAGGCCGCGGAGCTGGTCCGAGGCAGGCGCGTGCGCGGGCACGGCCCGATGTCGCGGGCCGAGCTCATCCCCGAGGAGGCGGAGTCAGTGCCCGGCTCGACCCCGGTGGACGAGAGCTGGCCGGATCTCGCGGACGTGCGGGGCCAGGCGGAGGCACGGCGGGCGCTGGAGATCGCCGTTGCGGGCGGCCACGCGCTGCTCATGATCGGGGCGCCTGGATCCGGGAAGACGCTGCTCGCCCGGACGATCCCCAGCCTGCTGCCGCCGCTGGACGCCGCCGAGGCGCAGGAGGCGACCGTGATCGCGTCGGTCGCCGGCGACGGGCCGGTCCGCCGCCTCGTCACCCGGCGCCCGTTCCGGGCGCCCCACCACACGGCTTCGTATGCGGCGCTCGTGGGCGGGGGCCCGCGCCTGGCTCCCGGCGAGGTGACCCGCGCGCACCACGGCGTGCTGTTCCTCGACGAGCTGCCGGAGTTCGATCGGGCGGCCCGGGAGGCGCTCCGCCAGCCGCTCGAGGAAGGCCGCATCGCGATCGCGCGCGTGGGCGGTGCGGTGGAGATGCCGGCCCGCTTCCAGCTGGTGGCGGCCATGAACCCGTGCCCGTGCGGCTGGGCCGGGGATCCGTCCGGGCGGTGCACCTGCCCCCTCGGCCTTCCGGACCGCTATGCGGCGCGCGTCTCCGGGCCGTTCCGGGACCGGCTCGACCTCTGGATCGGCGTTCCCCGGGTGGCCCCGCAGGCGTTGCTCGCCCCGGAGGACGGCGAGGCATCTGTCCTCGTCGCGGCACGCGTGGCCGCCGTCCGGGTCCGCCAGCTCGAGGCGCGCGGGCGCCTGGCCGGACGGCTGTCGGGCCGCGCGCTGCGGGCCGCCTGCCTGCTCGACACGGCCGCCGAACGGACCGCGATCGGCCTGGCCGACGCGGCGGGCCTGACCGCGCGGGCCACCGAGCGCCTGCTGCGGGTCGCCCGGACGATCGCCGATCTCGACAATGCGGAGCGCGTCCAGGTGCACCACCTGGAGGAAGCCGCGCGCTACCGCGTTCCGGCCATGCCGTCCCTCTCCGCGCGGGGCGGTTGACGTGCTCGGGGTCGGGCGGGACGGCGCCCGGGGGGAGTGGCGAGTGGCCGAGGTCCCGACGGCGCGCGGCGACGGTCCCGCCTTCGAACCGGAACCGCCCGCGGCCCGGCCGGCCGGTTTGATGAAGCCGGGCGCGTCGCGGGCGCCGACCTCCGGGCTCGCCCGGCCGGCGGGCTCCCCGTCGCTCGACGAGGCCGATGCCTGGGCGGCCCTGGTGGCGGTGGACGGCATCGGGCCGGTCACGCTTGGGGCAGCGCTGGCCGCGGGCGGCTCCGGGAGGGCGGTGCTGGAGATGGCGGCCGGCCCGGGTGGCCCGGCTCGCCTGGCGGATGCGGTGGCCGCGCGTGGCGGGCGCCTCGACATCGCGCTGGCGCGCGCGATCGCCGACGCGGCGCAGCAGGCGCCGGCGCTGGCCGCGAGGGTCAGGGGGCTCGGGATCACGGTCGTGACGATCGAGTCCACGGCGTACCCGGAGCGTCTCCGCCTCCTCGATCTCCCGCCTCCCGTCCTGTTCCTGCGGGGCGACCCGTCCGCGCTCCACGCGAGCCGGTCCGTCGCGGTCGTGGGAACGCGGCGCGCCTCCGAGCGCGGCCGGAGGATCGCCGGCGCCATCGGCGGGGCACTCGCCAGCGCCGGCGCGCTCGTCGTGTCGGGACTGGCCGTGGGCATCGACGGCGCCGCGCACGCCGCCGCGGTGGCCAGTGGCGGACGCACGGTCGCGGTCCTCGGGTCGGGCCACGAGCGCCTCTATCCGCGGGCGCATGCCCACCTCGCGGACGAGATCGTGGCCGGCGGAGGCGCCATCGTGTCGGAGCTGGCACCGGACGTCGGGCCGCTGCCGGGCACGTTTCCCCGGCGGAACCGGGTCATCAGCGGCCTTGCCGACGCGTCCGTGATCGTGGAGGCCGGCGAGCGGAGCGGGGCCCTGATCACCGCCAGCTGGACCCTCGAGCAGGGCCGTGAGTGTTTCGTCGTCCCAGGGCCGATCGACGTGCCGCAGAGCGTCGGCTGCAACCGCATGCTGCGTCTCTACCCGGGCCAGGCGCGGGCGGTCCCCGGCGTGGCGGAGCTGCTGGAGGACCTGGGGCTGATGGCGACGGATGGGCCCCCTCGGGTTGATGCTCGATCACTGCGCGCCGGCCGCACCGTCGGGCCGGACCCGGAGGCGATCCTGGCCGGTCGCGGCACGGTCGAGGCTGCAGTCGCCCGCGCGCTGCTTCCGCGGGCAGCGACGCTCCAGGAGCTTGTTGACGAGACCGGGCATGCGCCTGCGACGATCCTCGCGATCCTCACGCGGCTCGAGAACGACGGGCTGGTGGTCGCCGCCCTCGGACGCTATGCGGTGGGTGGTTCGCTCGCGGCGACCACGCCGACCGGCCGTCGCACGCACCTCGGGCATGGATCCGTCGTCCGCGAGGCGGGGGGCTGAGGGTGCGCCCGGGCCGGCGGCCGGCGGCGCAAGGTTGCCGTCTCGCGGCGGCCGGTGGTAAGGTGCCAGTCGAACCACGGGGGAGTCGGTGCCGGCACGAGCCGTCGCGCGCGGCGCCGCGAACCAAGCGAGGAGCACGCATTGCGGAAGATCGCGGCCGCGATCCTGGCCGTTCCCGTGCTCGCGGCGATATACTTCCCGGTCCTTCGCCGGCGCGGCGTTGCGATCCGGGCCAGCCTTGCCGTTGGCGCCGGGCTGCTGATCGTCGTCGCCGCGCTGGGCACGCTCCCGCGGACGGCGTCCGCGCTGCCGCCGGTCACGGCCGGCCCGGTCGCACCCGAGCGGTTCGGCCCGAACGTGGAATCGCGCGAGTCGCTCGGCGGCCCCGTTGCCTTCGACTTCGCCACGCCGATGGACGAGGCAAGCGTGGCCGCCGCGATCAGCATCGACCCCGAGACGCCCGTTACCCTCGCCTGGCTGGACGGCGGCCGAACGCTGATGGTCAGCCCGCAGGGCGCGTGGGCGCCGGAAACGTACTACACGATCACGGTTGGAGCCGCCGCGCGCGACAGCGCCGGCGCGCCGCTCGTCGGATCGCTCCAGACGGCCTTCTACACGCGGGGCCTCACGGGCGCCCGGATCGTGGCGACGGGGCCGCTCCCGGATGGGCGCGTCGCGCCCGACACGGCGTTCATCGTCGCCTTCGACCGACCCGTGGACGTGGCGGCCGCTCGGGCTGCATTCCGAATCGAGCCGCCCGTCACCGGCGACCTGCAGGGTGATGCCGCGGTCGGGCCGACGGAGAAGCTCACCTTCCTGCCCGCCGAAGGGCTGGCCCCGGGGACCCGCTACACGGTCTCCATCGCAGGCCGGCTGCTGGACACGGACGGCGCGCCGGTCGCCGCGATCCAGCCGCTCGTCGTGGAGACGGTCGTGACGCCGACCGTGGTTCGCTTCCGGCCACGCGCGGGGACGGAGGACGTCGACCCCGCAGCGGACATCTCGGTCCGCTTCACTCGGCCGATGAGCAAGGCTGTCACCCAGCGTGCATTCGTCGTGACGGCCGGCGGGGCAGCGCTGGCGGGCGACTACCTGTGGGCCGAGAACGACACCGTGCTCGTCTTCAAGCCGCGCGACCCGCTGCCGCAGGACGCGGATGTCGTCATGTCCGTCACGGCCGACGCCGCCGGCGCGGACGGCACCCCGATCGCGGCGCCCGTCACGGCACGCTTCACGACCGCCGCCCTGCCCGCCGCGACGCCCGCCGCCACGCCGAAGGCGACGCCCGCACCCACCCCGAAACCCACCCCGAAACCCACCCCTGGGACGGTGCCGCCGAAGGCGACCACGAAGCCCACGCCGAAAACGACCCCCGCACCCACGCCGAAGCCCACGCCGACGCCGGCCCCATCCGCATCGACCGCCGGCAGCTCCGGCGGCGGCGGGCCGTGGGCCTCGGCGGAGCGGTACTACCTCGGCCTGCTCAACTGCACGCGCGGCGGAGGCCTCGTGACGGCGACAGGTGCCTGCTCGAGCCCGGGTGGCAGCGGGATCGCGCCGCTCGTGCTGGACGCCGGCATCAGCGACACGGTCTCCCGCCCGTACGCCAAGCTCCTCGCGACCACGGCCGTGTGCAGCCACTTCGACGGCGGCAACCCCGGTGACCGACTTCGCAACGCCGGCTACACGAGCTACCGGTGGGCAGAGAACCTGGGCTGCGAATCCGCCCCCAGCGCCATCGCGTCGGCGCTGGGCACGCAGCTGTACTTCCAGTCCGAGCGTTCGTGGAGCCCGCCCGGCGGCCACTGGGTCAACATGATGAACCCGGCCTACACGCGGGTCGGGATCGGCGTCTGGGTGTCCGGCGGCCAGATCCGGATCGTCATCGACTTCTACCACCCGTGATCCGCGACGTCGTCCTGCACCTGCTCAACGAGCAGCCGCTCCTCATCGACGTCTTCGACCCGCCCACGCCGTCGGACACGGCGCTCGTCGGGACGAACCTCCGGACGATGTCCGGTACGCGGCCGCTGTTCGCGAGCCACTCCGACGCGACGTTCGTCTTCCCGTATGCGCACATCCGGTTCGTGGAGGTGCCGGCCGGATCGGCGGACGCGGCGGCCCCGAACGGCGAGCTGGCACTCCAGGTTGCCCCCGACGAGCCCGGCGCCGAGCCCGAACCGGATCTCGACGAGGAGTTCCTGCGCCGCGTCCGGGACGCCTGACGAGCGGTCCCGGCGCCGGCGGCGACGGGGTCGGCCGTCACTGCCGCCGGCGTTCCCCGGCGCCCGGTGATCGAGCAGTGAAGGGCCGGTGCTAGACTCGCTCGCCATGACCTCGAACCTCGTGATCGTCGAGTCGCCGGCGAAGGCGAAGACGATCGAACGCTACCTCGGGCCCGGCTACACCGTGCTCGCGTCCTACGGCCACGTCCGCGACCTGCCGGAGAACCCCGGCAAGGGCCAGCTGGGGGTGGACGTCGAGCACGACTTCGCGCCCGACTACGAGATCCCGGCCGACCGGCGCCGGCAGGTCTCCGCGATCGAGAAGGCGGGGAGGGGGGCAGATTGCATCTACCTCGCGACGGACCTCGACCGGGAGGGCGAGGCGATCGCCTGGCATGTCGCGCAGGCTGCCCACCTGGCGCCGGATCGCACCAGCCGGGTCACCTTCAGCGAGATCACAGAGCCGGCCATCCGGGCGGCGTTCGCCGCACCCCGGGAGATCAACGTCGACCTGGTGGACGCGCAGCAGACGCGCCGCATCGTGGACCGCCTGGTCGGCTACACCCTCAGCCCGCTGATCTCGCGGAAGGTTCGCTCGGGCCTCTCGGCCGGCCGGGTCCAGTCGGTGGCCGTTCGCCTGGTGGTGGAGCGCGAGCGCGAGATCCGGTCGTTCGTCGCGCGCGAGTACTGGACGATCGAAGCCACGCTGGTCGCGCCGGACGGCACGCCGTTCACGGCGGAGCTCGTGCGGATCGGCGGTCACCGGCCGGTGGTCGCCGACGCGGAAACCGCCGGGCGCCACGTCCAGGCGCTCCGCGCCTGCCGGCCGGTGGTCGTCGGGGTCACGGTCAAGCCGTCGAAGCGCAGCCCGGCGCCGCCGTTCACCACCTCCACTCTCCAGCAGGAGGCGAGCCGCAAGCTCGGCTTCAGCCCGAAGCGGACCATGTCGGTCGCCCAGCGACTGTACGAGGGGGTCGAAACGCCCGAGGGGCAGGTCGGGCTCATCACCTACATGCGGACGGATTCGGTCGTGCTCTCGAGCCAGGCGCTGGCCGAGGCGCGGGACGTCATCCACGCGCGATACGGACCAGCCTACGTCGTCGCCAAGGGCCGCCGCTACCGGACCACGTCCCGGAATGCGCAGGAGGCGCACGAGGCGATCCGGCCCACGTCGCTCGCCCGCGAACCGGAGGCGATGGCCGCCTCGCTCGGCCGCGACGAGGCGCGCCTCTACCGGCTGATCTGGCAGCGCACCCTGGCGAGCCAGATGGCCGAGAAACGGCTCGAGACGGCCACCGTCGACCTCGCGGACGCCGGGTACGACCTCCGCGCGTCGGCGACCAGGACGCTCTTTGACGGCTTCAGCCGGGTCTACACCGAGGGCCGCGACGAGGGCGAGGAGGAGGCCGAGCGCACGCTCCCGCCGCTGTCGGCCGGCGACGTCACCCGGGTTGCCGAGGTTCTGCCGACGCAGCACTTCACGGAGCCCCCGCCGCGGTTCACCGAGGCGTCCCTCGTGAAGGCGCTCGAAGAGCACGGGGTGGGCCGTCCCTCGACCTACGCGGCCACGCTGTCCACGATCGTCGATCGCGGCTACGTCGCGATCCGCGAGCGTCGCCTCTACCCGGAGCCGGTGGCCGAGATCGTCACGGACCTGCTCGTGGAGCACTTCGGCCAGTACGTGGACCTCGCCTTCACCGCCCGGATGGAGGAGGAGCTCGACGAGATCGCCCGCGGCGAGCGCGCCTGGGTCCCTCTGCTGCGCGCGTTCTACGCTCCGCTGCGGGCGCTCGTGGACGAGAAGCGGAAGGAGCTTCGCCGGAAGGACTTCACCACGGTCGCGACCGACGAGACCTGCTCCCAGGGCCACCCGATGGTGATCCGGCTCGGGCGCAACGGGCGGTTCCTGGCCTGCTCGCTCTATCCCGAGCACAAGGAGTCGCGACCGCTCCCGGGCGAGGAGCCGGACCTGCCGGCGCTGGCCGGGGTCGGCGAGCCGTGCCCGACCTGCGGCGAGACGGACGGGGGCGTGCTGGCGGTCAAGCGCGGTCGGTTCGGGCCCTTCGTGGGCTGCAACCGCTACCCGGAGTGCGCCTACATCAAGAAGGAAGGCCCGCCGCCGCCGGAGCAGCTGCCGTTCACGGTGGCCTGCCCGCGGTGTGCTGAGGGGCATCTCGTGGCGCGCCGGGCGCGCCGGAACGGCTCGGTCTTCTGGGGCTGCTCGCGCTACCCGAAGTGCGACTTCACGAGCTCGCACGAACCGCTCGGGCCGGTCCACGATGCGGACCAGGGACCGGTTGCCCGGCGCGACGAGGAGAGCGGCCTCTGCCTGAAGTGCGGCGCCCGTGTGCCGCTGCCGGGTGGCGTCGTGCCCGAGCCGGGGACACCGCTCGCGGGCGGCCCGGCCGACCCGGCGGCGCTCG
>JARLHH010000335.1 GCA_031292335.1 Candidatus Limnocylindrales bacterium
CCGCGCCGCCGCCGGAGCCCGCCCCGTGGGTCGCCGTCGAGCTCGCGCGCGGGGCGATCGGCGGGATCCGCGCCCAGAACGTCCATCTCCGCACCGGCGTGGTGGGCGGCATCGCCGCCGGGCAGGCCTCCCTCGAACGCGGCCTGGTCGGTGGGATCGTCGCCCGCGAGGCGCGTGTCTCCCAGGGAGTCGTGCGTGCGGTCGTCGCGCAGGAAGTCCACGTCGAGCAATCGTTCGTGCGAGCCGTCGTCGCGAACCGGGTGGAGGCCGGCCCCGCGACCGTGATCGGCTTCGCGGTTGCGCGCCGGGTCGACGGCGACGCGCGGATCCTCTTCGACTGGCGCGGGGCGCTCGCGCTGGCCGCGGCCTTCGGGGCGCTGACCGCGCTCTTCCGCCTGCGCCGGCGTTGAAGACGACCGCGCCGATCGTGCCGGTGTCCGCGCGGGGCTGACCGCTACGGCGCGGGCAGGGCCGAGGCGGACGGAGCGGGCGATCCCAGGGGGACGCCGTTCAGCTCGCTCAGCGCGTTGAGGGCTGCCTGGACCAGCTGCAGCTCCTGGTCGGCGCCCGCCACGTTGCCACTCGCCCGGTCGGCGTTCGACGCCGCGAAGTGCGCGTCGGCGTAGCGGATCAGGCCGGCCGCGTCGGTCGGGAGTCCGGCCGGGGGGCTCGGCGCGGGGCTCGGGGTCGGACCCGTCCCGGTCTGCCCGCCGCCGCCCGTGCCCGTCCCGGTTCCCCCGGCCGACTGGCCGCCCGTGCCGGCACCGCTGGTCACCTCCGCGAGCGCCTCGGAGAGCGTGTCGCCCCAGCCGACCGTCTCGGACGAGGCGACCACGATCTTCGTGAGCTGCGGGAAGGCCGAGCTCCTGGACTGGAGGTAGACGGGCTCCAGGTACACGAACGACGTCCCGACGGGGATCACCAGCAGCCTCCCCCGGATCACCTGCGATCCGCTCTGGTTCCACAGGCTGATCTGGGCGCTGATGACCGGATCCTGGTCGATGCGTGCCTCGATCTGCGTGGGGCCCTGGATGGTCGTGTTGGCGGGGAGCTCGTAGGCGATCACCTGGCCGCGTGCGGTCCCGTCATTGCGGGCCGCCACCCAGGCGATCATGTTGGGCCGGGATGCGGGCACCATCGGCTGGACCAGCACGAACTCCGGCTGGCCCTGGTCGGGCAGGCGCATCTCCACGTAGTAGGCGCCGGGGGCCGGGGCCGGGCCGGCGCCCGCGGCCGTCGAGGACCCGGAGGCCGGCGAGGGCGTGGCGGATGCGGAAGACGCGGAGGACGAGGCCGGCGCGACGGGGATCGTCCATAGGTTGTCGCTCTTGTAGAAGCTGGCCACGTCCGTCACGTGATAGGCGGCATACATCTGGGTCTGCGCGTTGAACATCGCCTCCGGCGTGCGCAGGTGCGCGGCGAGCCCGGCCGGCATCGCGGAGAGCGGCTCGAACATGGTCGGATAGACGCCCTGCCAGGCGCGGATCAGGGGATCGGCGGGATCGGCGACGTAGAAGTGCGTCGTGCCGTCGTACGCGTCGACGGTGATCTTCACGCTGTTGCGGATGTAGTTGTAGGTCGCGCCGAGCGTGGCGTCCTGGACGGACGTGGCGTCGGGCATCCCCCCGCTGATCGTGTAGGCATCCTGGACGTAGACCAGGTGCCCGTCCGGGGCGACCACCAGGTAGGGGTTGCCGTCGAGGGCCAGGAACGGGGCCAGCGTGCCGAGGCGGTCGGCCAGGCTCCGGTGCAGCAGCAGCTTCGTCTGGGTGGTGACCTGGTCGCTGATCGCCAGGTTCAGGTCGCCCAGGTTCCAGGCCCAGAAGAGGCGCGCCGCGGGCGAGCCCAGCGGCAGGCCGGCACTTCCCGTGTAGCGCGTGTCGACGTCGCTGCCGTTCCCGGTCGTCGACGGGTAGTCGAACTCGTTGCTCTTCGCGTCGACGAGGACCCAGCCCGACGGCCGCTGCCCGAAGTAGATCCGCGGCTGCGTGACGGCCGGCGCTCCCGGCGACTGGGTCACGGGCAGGTTCTGGATGATCAGGTGGGGCAGGCCGTCCGCGTCGACGGCATTGACCGGCAGCATCGCCAGCCCGTACCCATGGGTGTAGAGGATGTGGGACGCGATCCACGACGTGCTCGCGTTCGCCATCTCCCGCGCCGACAGCATGACCGCGGTGGGCTGGCCGTCGATGTCGTAGCGATCGATGTTGACCGAGGTGAAGGTGTAGTACTGGCGCACGGTCTGGAGCTGGTCGAGCGTGGCTGCCAGGGGGCTCGGATCCCACAGCCGGGCGTTGTCGAAGGTGGCCTGATCATTCGTCACGTCCGCGGCGGTCAGGCTGGACCGGGCCGTGTCCGAGGCGAGCGTCCACGTGTCGAGCGCGAAGCCGCGCCGGGTCTGGGCGATGTTGTTGGCGATGGAGGGCGCCTCGGCGAGGTTCTGGCTTGGCGCGACGAAGAGCTTCTGGTAGGCGACCGGGAGCGCCGCCCCCGCGACGAGGAGCGCGACGTACCAGGCTCCACCCGCGATCGCCACCCGGCGAGCCAGCCGGGGACGGTCGGCGAGCGCGAGCGCGACGAGCCCGACTGCCGCGGCGATCGTCGTCGCCGTCGTCACGGCGGCGAGCGGGAGGCGGACCGCGGCGTCGGTGGCGCTGACCCCCGTCACGAAGCCGTTCTGCGCGTATGCGAGGTCGTACCGGCCGACCCACTGCATGGCGGCGACGGCCGCGAGCAGCAGGCCGCCGAGCAGGGCCAGGTGCAGCCGTGGGCCGGGGCCACGGACGTCGGCTCCGCGCACCGCGACGAGCGCGTAGGCGGCACCGGTCATCAGCAGGCACGCCAGGAGCAGCCCGGCCGCCAGGTTGGCCGCCAGGTGGAGGAACGGCAGGCTGAACATCCACCAGCCCAGGTCGAGCCCGAAGCTCGGATCGGTGATCGCCGCTCCGGTCGCCGCGTAGGGCACGCGGTGCATCCAGAGCGCGATCGTCTGCCAGCCGCCGGCGAGGATCAGCCCGAGGAGCGCCGCCAGCGCGAGCGCCACGAGGACGAGCCCGCCCCGGACGGACCGGCGCGGAAGGTTCGCCGCGGCGGCCAGCCAGGCGGCTCCCCGCCGGTCGGTCCGGCGGCCGGGCAGCCGCGCCGCGACCGCCACGTCGGTCGGGTCACCGCCCAGGCGCCAGGCCAGCACGAGGCTGGCCAGCAGGACGACCGCGCCGCCGACGAAGCCCCCGAGGAAGAGCGCCAGGCTGTAGGTGAACTGGGTCCCCCAGACGGCGCCGAAGCCCACGTTGCTGAACCACAGGTAGCCCGCCAGGGGGGTGGACACCGCGCTCAGGATGATCCAGGTGAGCACGGCGACGGCCGCCACGCCGACCAGGATGCGTGCCATCCGGCGCACGCGGGCGCGGCCCGAGCCGGCGCCGGTCGGGCGCCTTCCCGCGCCACGGGCGAGGGCATCCTGGCCGTGGCTCACGAGCCAGTCGCCGATGCCCTCGAAGCGGGCGTCCTCCGGTGGTCGCTGCGGTTCCATGTCGAGCTGCGGGACTCCTTCCTGGGGACAACGGCCGTCACACTACTCCGATGCCGGGCCGGGCGTCCCTCGCGACGGGACCCCGCGCCGCGCGGTGGGAGCCCCCGCCGGACCCGGTCGCGCGGGCCCGAACCACCCATGCTACCGTTCCGGCTGCCGTGACAACTCCCGTCCGGGCGGTTCCCGACGCTCGCCCAGCTGCCCCCGAACGACCCCTTGGCTTCCGCGAGCTGATCCGGCGTCTCGAGTTCGTCCGCCTGGTCGGCCGGGGCCTGCAGGACCTCAGGACGCGCGGCCGCCTGCTGCAGCACCTGGTCGGGACGGACCTCAAGCGGACCCACGCGGACACCGTGGTCGGTCAGCTCTGGTGGCTGATCGATCCCTTCTTCTCGATGGCCATCTACTCGATCCTCGTCACGGTGGTGTTCCAGAAGAAGATCGTGGACGCGCCGCTCTTCCTATTCGCGGCGATCCTGCCCTGGCAGTGGTTCTCGTCGTCGCTCATGGATGCCACCACCTCGGTGACCGCGCGGGGCAACCTGATCCGCCAGCTCCAGTTCCCCAAGATCATCCTGCCGGCCGCCTCGACGGTCGCCGGGACGATCACGTTCGGCTTCGGCCTGCTCTCGCTGGGCCTCCTCTACCTCCTCTACCCGAGCCACCTCGGCCCCTGGCTGCTGGCCTTCCCGGTCATCGCGGCCGTCCAGTTCGTCTTCACCCTGGCGCTGGCGATCCTCTTCTCCGCCCTCAACACGTTCTACCGCGACGTGCAGAACCTGCTGCGCCATGCGATCCGCATCTGGTTCTACGCGTCGCCGGCGATCTACGCGGTCAGCGACCTGCAGGGGAGCGGCTTCCGCTACGTGCTCGGCCTGAACCCGTTCACCTACATCCTCACCTCCTATCGCAACGTGGCCTACTACGGCATCGCCCCGGACTGGGGGGCGCTCGCCGTCGTGCTGCTGCTCTCGCTCGTCCTGCTCACGATCTCGATCTGGGTCTTCAAACGGATCGAGACCGGGTTCGCGAAGATCCTCTGATGCCGGCCTCGCCCTACGCGGTCGAGGTCCGCGACCTCGGGATCCGCTACAACCTCAACCTGACCCGCCGGACCACGCTCAAGGGGTCGCTGGCGGAGTGGGTCGGCCGCAAGCAGCAGGTGGGCAGCCATTTCTGGGCGCTCCGCCACGTCGACTTCAAGATCCAGCACGGCGAGTCGCTGGGGATCCTGGGCCAGAACGGCGCCGGCAAGAGCACGCTCCTGCTTGCCCTGGCCGGGATCCTGGCCCCGGACGAGGGATCCATCACGCTGAGCGGGCGGGTCTCGTCGCTGCTCACGCTGGGCGCCGGGTTCGAGATGGAGATCTCCGGGCGGGAGAACATCTTCCTGATCGGCGCCTTCATCGGGATCCGCCACCGGGTCATGCGGACCCTGGCCCCGTCGATCATCGAGTTCGCCGACCTCGGCACGTTCATCGACGCGCCGGTGCGGACCTACTCCACGGGCATGCGGGCGCGCCTCGGGTTCGCCATCGCGACCGCGATCGCGCCGGACATCCTGCTGCTCGACGAGGTCCTGGGCACGGGCGACGAGGAGTTCCGCGGCCGGAGCCAGCAGCGCATCCGGGAGATGATCGGGCGCGCCAAGGCGATCGTGCTCGTGACGCACGATCTCACGACCGTCACCGAGTTCTGCAACCGTGCCCTCCTGATGGAGTACGGCAAGGTCCTCTACCAGGGCACGCCCGAGGAGACGGTCGCCTTCTACCGGGAGCGTGTCCGTCAGCGCAAGCTGCGGATCGACGAGGCGAGGGCAACCGCGGCGGCCACCCTGCCGCCGCCGGCTGAGCTGGACCTGCCCGAGCCGTAACGCGTCCGGCTGCCGGACGCCGGCTGCCGGTTACCGGTTACCGGGCCCCGGGCGGGCCGGCGGCGTCGAGCCGCTCCCGGAGCGCGGCGAAGAACCGCGGGGAGATGCGCCCGGGGTCGCGCTCCCGCGCGATCGCCAGCGCCGCGGCGCGCGTCGTCGCTGCGGCGCCCGGCCCGCCGAGCTCGGCCACC
>JARLHH010000336.1 GCA_031292335.1 Candidatus Limnocylindrales bacterium
CCCTGGTGACGGTCAACCTGCCGGGGCGGCCGCTCATCTCGGCCAGCCTCTTCCTGCCCAACGGCGCGGTCGACGAGCCGGCCGGCGAGGGCGGGGCGACGGTGCTCGCGGCTCGCGCGCTCACGGAAGGCACGACACGCCGCGATGCGGTCGCGCTGACCGAGGCAGCCGAGCGGCTGGGCGCCTCCCTGCACGCCGAGGCGGGCTGGGACGCCACCGTCGCCGGTGTGGAGGTCCCGGCGGAGCGCTTGGGCGCGGCCCTCGAGCTGCTCGCCGAGCTGGTTCGGGAGCCTGCCTTCCCGCAGCGGGAGGTGGAGCGGCTCCGCGACCAGCGCCTGAACGACCTGCTGCAGGCAAAGGTCGACCCCGCGCGCCGCGCCGAGGAGGCGTTCATCGAGACGATCTACGCGCCCGGAACGCCGTACGCCCGGGTAGCCGGTGGGCGGCGGGAGACGGTCGCGACGCTCGATGCCGGCACGCTCCGTCGCGCCTACGAGCGGCGGGGCGACCCGGCCCGGGCCGCGCTCGTGGTCGGCGGCGACCTGGCCGGCGTGGACGTCCGTGCGCTTGTGGAGCCGCTGTTCGGCGATATGGCGCCGTCCGGCCCGGGTTCGGCGGAGCCGGCCCCGCCCCCGCTGGTGGCGGACGGCCTGGAGCGCAGCCGCGTGCGCCTGGTGCACCGGCCGGGCGCAGTCCAGTCGGAGCTCCGGGTGGGGCACCTGGGATTGCCCCGACGAGCCCCGGACTACCACGCCGTCACGGTGATGGCGATGATCCTGGGCGGGCTCTTCAACTCCCGTCTGAACAGGAAGCTCCGCGAGGAGAAGGGCTACACGTACGGGGCCGGCGCCGGCTTCGACTTCCGGCGCCATGCGGGGCCATTCTCGGCACGGGCCGCGGTGAACACCGATGCCACCGTCCCGGCGCTGACGGACCTCCTGGCCGAGCTGCACCGGATCCGCGATGCAGCACCGGAGGAGGCCGAGCTGCGAGCGGCGCGGGACTTCCTCGTCGGCGTGTTCCCGTTGCGGTTCGAGACGCCGGGGCCGATCGTGGCCTCGCTGGGCGGGCTGGTGACGTTCGGCCTTCCGGACGACGAGCTGGACCGCTACCGCCCCGCGATCGACGGGGTGACCGGCGCCGACGTGCTCGAGGCCGCCCGTGCCCACCTTCACCTCGAGCGCCTGGCCGTGGTGGTGGTCGGCGACGCGGATGCCGTGGCGGCCGACCTCGAGAAGGCCGGGCTCGGCGACGTCGAGGTCGTTCGCGACCCGGACCCATCCGCGGACGCGGCCTGACCCGCCCGGCACGGCGGCGCTGCTAGGCTGGTCGCATGCTCGCCGTGATCGGTTCTCCGTCGTTCGTGCCCGGCCTCACGCCCGATGCCGCGGGCGAGGCGGGCGGGCTCGCGGCCGGTGTCGCGCGGGCCGCCGCGGCCGCGGGCGCGGAGGTCCAGCTGGTCGGGAAGGTGGGTGACGACCCCGCCGGCGACGCGGTCCTCATCTCCCTGGCCCGCGGCGGTGTCGGGCACCTCGCGCTGCTGCGCGACGCCGCGTCCGCCACCCCGTTACGTCGGCCGGACCCCGCGGACGCCGATCCCGGCGAGACCGAGCCGCTTGCCGCGCTCGTCGCCGGCGCGGA
>JARLHH010000337.1 GCA_031292335.1 Candidatus Limnocylindrales bacterium
TGAACTGCGCTCTCGGCACGACCTCGTCACCCGGCATCGCACCGTGCGCCTCGTCCGCGGTGGCGCCCCAGCGGAGGTGCCAGGGGCGGAACAGGGGTGCCGTCACGAACCAGGGAGTCGCGGTCAAGGCATCGAAGACCAGGGCGATCGTCCTTGCGATCCCAGGCTCGGATTGCCGATCCATCGATGGTGCCGTCCCTTTCGTCTCGATCGCCCGTCAACCGCGAGCGCTCGAGCCGATGACCCCACGATCGGCCCCCCGAATCGTGCTCGGAGCCGACGCTGCCGTTCTGGCCGGTCGAACGCAGCTCTGCTCGCTGCTAGGGCCCGCGGACGAGCCCCGTCTCGAGGTCGCCCTTGCCATTCGATGGTCACACTCCCAGATACACCTGGGGTCGTAGCCCAGGCGGCCGCGCGTTCCAACGATCAAAGCAAGGGCATCGCGCCGAATGCGACGATGCCCACGAGCATCGGACCGGCGATGCCGTGCTTGATGGCATCGGCCTCACCGAGGAGCACCACGATCGGGCGATCGAGATCGCGATACGGGCGTTGCGCCGGGCCGCCGCGAGGACTCGGGATGAGCGGGATGGTCCTCGGGTGGACCCACACGATGGCCCGATCGTCAGGGTGGCGCCGCCGGCGATTGTCACGATGCTCTGAGCACCGGGTCCGCCTGTGCGACCCTTCCCTGAGCGATGACCGGCAGTGACACTCGAGGGCAGAACATCTGCGCGGGCACGGGTCCTCCTGCTCCGGCTCCTGATCGCCGTCGTGGCCGGCCCCCTGGTGGGCGTCCTGGTGGGCCTCGGCACCGTCTGGGTCGTCGGCGGCGGCGCCCAGCCGCGGCGCACCACGGAGGTGTACGACCCGCCGGTCCTCGCCGGCCAGCATCTCTGGGGATACTGCTCAGGCGGGTTCTACGCTCGCCGCGGAGACACGATCGTGCTCACCTCCTCCGGTCATTGCACCAGCGAGGGCACCGTGGCCTACGACCCGGACGGCACCACCGTGCGCGGCGTCTTTGGCCCGGCCGCCCGGGATGCCTCGTGCCCATATCCCGGGCACACATGCGCGGCGTCCGACATCAACGCCATGGTGGTCGCCGTGGACCGCATCCCATGGGGGCACCTGAATGTCGTGAACCTGGGCACGGCCGGCTCCCAGATCATCCCGCCCGGCACGCGGCCGCTCGCCTGCGCCGACATCGCGGTCGGGGACCAGGTCGAGATCGACGGGCGCAACGTCTACCGGGCTGGACGGGTCATCGAGAAGGGCGACAACCTCCACCCGGAAGACGGCGCCTACTTCCCGTGCATGATCGCCGCGAGCATCCAGGTGGAGGCTGGGGACTCTGGCGGCGCGGTCCTCGTGCGGGGGATCCCGGCGGGGGTCGCGAGTCGCAGCTTCGGCGGATTGCTCGGGTTCACCCCACTGGCCGAGGGGCTGGCCGAGCTGGGGCTGGATCTCTGCACGACTCCGGATTGCGGACTTGTGCCGCCCACGGCCCAACCGAAGGGAAGCGGGACATGATCGAATCTCTGGCCGTGGTCTCCGTGCCGCAGCCGAATCCTCGTCGGCAGATCCTGTCCGTGGGGCTCATCGTAGCCCGGCGAGTGCGGCGAAGAGAGCAAAGTCGCGGTCCGCGCCGGCGGTCGAACCGGCTAACGCGCCACGCGGTAGCGGAGGCAGACGACGCTCGAGCTGAACGGGCGGGTTTCGACAAGCTCGAGATCGACCCGGCGTTCCTGCCGGGGGAAGAACGGGATGCCACCGCCAACGAGCACCGGGTAGACCATGAGCCGGTACTCGTCGATCAGACCCAACGCGGACGCCTGGGCGGCGAGCGTCGCGCCGCCGATCGCGATCTCGCCCTCCCCCGGCTCGGTACGCAGCCGCTCGATCTCCTCCGCGAGGCCGCCGGACGCCAGGCGGGCGTTGCCCTGCACCTCCGACAGCGTGGTGGAGAACACCACCTTGGGGAGCGGTTTCCAGAGGGCGGCCCACTCGAGCTCTGCGTCGTCGAGCGATGGATCCTGGTCGGCGGTCTCCCAGTACAGCATCGTGTCGTACAGCCGCCGTCCCATCAGATGGACGCCGACCCCGCGGATCTCGTCGATCCAGAAGCGAAAGACCTCAGGGTCGGGCGCCGTCCAGTCGAACTTCCCGTCCGGCCCGACGATGTAGCCGTCAAGTGAGACGCCCATCGAATAGGTCACGCTGCGCATCGGAAGTCCTCCTCGGTAACGGGTTCGACAATACGACTTGCCGGACGCCGCAGATCTCATCGCGCTCGCGGGATCCGCTGGGCATAGCCACTGGGGCCGAGCAGCCGTCCTCTGGCAGCCGCCTTCCTCCGGGCTCATGCTCAAGTCGGCCGGCTGGAGGAGCCGAGCGTTGGTTCCGGCAGTCCCAAGCCCAGTTCCACGCGATCGGCGACCAGCGGCTCGAGCTTGCAGTCCAGACCGAGCTCGGTCACGTCCTGCGCCGCTCAGGCCGGATCGACGAGGCCGAGGCGGAGTACCGCCAGACGGTCCGCGGCTGGCAGCGGAGCGGCAACCGCGGAGCGGTCGCCAACCAGCTCGAATCCTTCGCATACGTGGCGATGGCGCGGGGAAACGACCTCCGGGCGGCGCGGCTGCTCGAGGCCGCCGAGGCCCTGCGGGAGGTCGCCGAGGCCGCGATGTCCGGCTTCGAGCGGGAGGAGTACGGCTCCGCGGTTGGCCGGCTGCGCCAGAAGCTCAACCGGGGATCCCTGGGCTCGGCATGGGCCGAGGGTGGCGGGATGACCGTGGATGCGGCCGTGGCATTCGCTCTGTCACCCTAGGACGCGCAGGCGCACTCTGCGACACGCTTGATGTCGAGGGGTTCCGGACGCTGCCTCGGAGACCGCCTTCGGGTAGTCCAGGGGTTCTCGCTAACGCGCCCGCGTCACCTTCACGATGAACCCATCGCGCTTCGAGACCAAGGTCCGAACGCGAAGGCCAGTGCGCGTCCCAGCCCAGAGCAGATCGGACGCGCCCCCTGAGAGCGAGGCGCCCTCCAACCCCCCGCGGGCCGCCCGGCGGCGAGCCGGGCACCGAGAAGAGCCTTACTCCTCCTGGGCAGCGCCGAGGATCTTGGCCGCCAGCTTGTGCCACGTGTCCCAGCAGACGGTCGTGTGGTACTTCCAGTCGCACAACTCGGCATGCATCGCCCAGGCCAACTCGTCCACCGAGACGATTGCGCCATCCGGCGGGAGGCTGGTGAGGAGCCCGCGAACATTGTCGTGCAAGCGCTGCGGGCCGAACGGCA
>JARLHH010000338.1 GCA_031292335.1 Candidatus Limnocylindrales bacterium
CGCGACCTGCGCCGGTACGGCACGGTCCCCCACGCCGGCTTCGGGCTCGGGTTCGACCGGTCCGTCGCCTACGTCACGGGGATGGCGAACATCCGGGATGTCATCCCGTTCCCGCGCACGCCGGCCAGCGCCGACTTCTAGCCGATCGCGGCCGGCCCCTGCGAAGGTCGCCAGGGGAGAACAAACCGGCCGCGTCCGCGCGCCACCGAGCCGCCCGTCGGCCCGGTCGACGGCGATCGGTCGCATGGCGCGAACAAACCGGCCGACACGTCACCGACCCGACCGCGGGGTGATTCGATCCGCGCCGTCTGTTCGCCTGGGGCGACCCATGCAGCCCCCGCGGCGGGCCGCCGGGCCTCCACGCCGGCCAGCGCCGACTTCTAGCCGATCGCGGCCGGCCGCGCACGCGCTCCTGGCACGGCGCGGGTCCGCCCCTGACCGACCACGGTCGCCTACTCCCAGCGGAACGTTCGCGCCGCGATCGTCAGGCAGACGACGAGCCAGCCGGTCAGGATCGCGAGGTCCATGCCGAGCGGCGCCACCTGCGTCCCGTTCACCATGACCTGCCGCAACGCGTCGCCCAGGTAGGTGAGCGGCAGGAAGCGGGCGACGGTCTGCAGGAAGCCGGGCAGGAAGTCGAACGAGAAGAAGATCCCCGACAGGAACATCATCGGCAGCTGCACGATCTGCACGACGCCGGTCGCCTGCTCCTCGGTCTTGAGGAACGAGGCGAGCATGAAGCCGATGGCCAGGAAGGAGGCGGCGCCGAGGAGCACCACGCCCGCCGATTCCAGGAGGTTGCCGACGATCTTGACGTCGAAGAAGACGTACCCGATGCCGAGGATCAGCACGGCGTCCACGACGGCCACCATCAGGCGGAGCAGCACGTTGCTCCCGACCAGCTTCCAGCGGGCGAGCGGTGTGGCACCCAGCCGCTTCAGGATCCCCTTCTCGCGCTGCTGCACGAGCGGGATGGCGGCGAAGACGCCGAGCTGCATGAGGGCCATTGCCAGGATGCTTGGGACGAGGTAGGCGACCGAACTGATGTTCGTGGACTGGAGCGTCAGCTGGCTGACGGTAAGGATCGCCGAGCCGCCCTGGGCGGCCAGGTTGAAG
>JARLHH010000057.1 GCA_031292335.1 Candidatus Limnocylindrales bacterium
GTAGCGCGCGATGACGTCGGGCAACCAGTCGGGCTGCGCGAACGGCAGGTCGTACTGCGCTGCCAGCGTTGCGATTGCGGCCGGGTCCGGCGCTCCGACCGCCGTCATGTCCGAGAGCTCGCGGAAGAACCCCTCGAACCCGGCCGGCGAGATGACCTCGATCATTCGGGCGGGCGTCGAGCCCGCGTTCCACATCGCGTGGACCTCGCCCCGCGGCTTGACGATGTACCCGCCCGGACCGAGGACAACCTCCTGGTCGTTCGAGCGGAAGCCGATCTCGCCTTCCAGGACGACCGAGAACTCGTCCTCGCGATGGTGGATGTGGGGCGGCACGAGCGCCCCCACGGCGAAGGGATGCTCGACGATCGAGAGGGCGCCGCCGCTGTCCGCGCCGTCGATCTTGAAGACGACCGCGACCCCGGGCGCGAGCCCGCCGGTCCGACCCTCTCCGGGCCGGACCACCGTGAGCCGTGCCGCCGTCGCCACGCCGAGTGCTGTCATTGCCAATCCCCCGCTTGCTCTATCGAGTGAACAGGCGTGTACAATGAACCTCGAGGCGGCAGATGTCAATATCGAGTGAGCAGATGCGTTCTACGAAATCGAGGCCGTACCGCATGCGGCGGCGCGCCGAGCTGGTCGACGAGACGCGCCAGCGGATCACCGAGGCGACGGTCCGCCTGCACACCACAGTGGGGCCGGCCCACACCTCGATCGCTGCCGTCGCCGAAGAAGCCGGCGTCACGCGCCTCACGGTGTATCGCCACTTCGCGGACCTCGACGCCCTGTTCGAGGCATGCACGGCCCACTGGTACGCCCGGAACCCCGCCCCGAACGCCGCCGCTTGGTCCAGCATCGCCGATCCGCAGGAGCGGGCCCGCCGGGCGTTCGGAGACCTCTACGGCTGGTTCCGGGCCCACGGCGATGCGCTTTACCCGATCTATCGGGACATCGCGGCGATGCCCGTGTCGGCCCGCGAGGCGATCGTGGCTCGCAACCAGCTCGTCGCGGAGACGCTCGTCGGCCGGCACGCCGATGGAGGCAGCGACGGGGACGCGCGGCTCCTGCGCGCGGTCGCACGCCA
>JARLHH010000339.1 GCA_031292335.1 Candidatus Limnocylindrales bacterium
CCTGGCCGAATGAGGCATCATCGCGGACACGCTGCCCCGAGCGGAAGGCCCGCGAGGTGGTGGCGGGTGAGGGGGGACCGCACCGTGGCCCGACTCCAGGCGAAGTCGCTCGAGGATCCAGACGAGGTCCGCCCGACACCGTTCGGGCGGGTCGACATCTACAACCTCGATGACCTCGTGATCGGCGGGATGATCTTCGAGCCCGGCTGGCACTGGCTGGAGCACGTTCGACCGATCGCCGGCACGAGCCTGTGCCAGTACCACCATGTCGGTGTCTGCATCTCGGGACGGCTCGGCAACCGGCTGGAGGACGGCACGACCAGCGAGATCGGCCCGGGCATGGTCTACGAGATCCCGCCAGGTCACGACGGCTGGGTCATCGGCGACGAGCCGTTCGTCGCCTACGACGTCGCCGGCGTCCGCTCGTTCGCGCGAGTGGACGAGACAGCGCAGCGCGTCCTCGGGGCGGTGCTGTTCACCGACATCGTCGAGTCGACGGCCCTCGCAGAGTCGCTCGGTTCGGCACGCTGGCGCGAGCTCGTCGCGTCGCACAACGAGCGCATCCAACTCGAGCTCGACCGTTTCCGCGGCCGGCTCGTGAAGACGACGGGCGACGGCGTGCTGGCCCTGTTCGACGGCTCAGAGCGCGCCGTCCGTGCGGCGGCGGCGATCTGTCTGGCGGCCACGTCGCTCGGCCTGACGATCCGGGCCGGGATCCACACGGGCGAGGTCGAGGTCACGGCCGGCGACGTCCGCGGTATGGCGGTCCACGTGGCCGCTCGTGTCATGTCGCTGGCCGGCCCGAGCCAGGTCTTCGTGTCGGCCACGACACGGGAGCTTGTCGCGGACTCGGGGCTGACGTTCGTCGACGCCGGCACGCACGAGCTGAAGGGGGTTTCCGGCGCGCGGCAGCTGTGGTGCCTTGCCACGCCCGGAGCGCGGTGACAGCCGGCTCGCACCTGGCGAACAGACAAGGAGGGTGTTCCATGCTCGCTGACCATCCGGTGTTCCCCATCCTGCTGTCGACGGACCTGGACGCGAGCCGGACGTTCTATCGCGACACGCTGGGGCTCGAGATCCTGCGCGAGGACCCCGATCGGATCATCTTCCGCTGCGGCGGCGGGACGCAGCTGGTGATCACGGAGAGCACGGTCGGGACGTCCGACACGCAGACGCAGATGGCCTGGCGCGTGCAGGACATTCGGGCGGCGCTCGCCGACCTCCGGGCGCGAGGCGTCCGGATCGAGGAGTACGCGGCACCCGATCCGGTGACCGTCGACGGCATCGCCGACATGGGGCACTCCTGGGCGGCGTGGTTCGTCGACCCCAGCCACAACGTGCTCGCTGTGGTCCAGCCCAAGGGTTGACGGACTCGAGGAGTCACCGGCCATGACACACGAGCAGCCGCTGGTCGGAGGCATGGACGCCAGGCGTCCGCCCGTGCGGACCGGCGACACGGTCCGCCGCCCGGCCGGATCGTCTCGACTGGCCGTTCGTGACCTGTTGCTCCATCTCGAATCCGTCGGGTTCGACGGCGCACCCCGCTTCCTCGGCACAGACGACCAGAGTCGCGAGGTCCTGACCTGGATCGACGGCGACGTGCCGAGGCCGCCGTACCCGGGGTGGGCGATGACGGACCGGGCGCTGGCGGATCTCGGCGGGCTGGTCCGGCGGTTGCACGAGGCGACGGCGACGTTCCGCGGCACCACCGCCGACTGGTCGACCGAGTGGTCGGACCCGGTCGGCGGGTCCGTCATCTGTCATAACGACCTGTATCCGGAGAACGTCGTCTTCCGTGAAGGGCGCGTCGTGGCGCTGATCGACTTCGCGATGGCGGCCCCCGGCCGTCCGCTGTGGGACCTTGCCATCGCGGCGGAGACCTGGGGCCCGCTGGGCGATCCCGATCGGCGCGACCAGCACCCGCTGAACCTCGACGGGGTCGCGCGATTCGGGGTGCTCGCGCGCGCCTACGGGCTCGAACCGGAGCGAGCCGAGGAGCTGGTGGATGTCGTGATCCAGGAACGCGCGCACGCGACCGCCAACATCCGGGCCGAGATCGCCGGTGGCAACGCATCGTGGATCCGCCACTGGGCGGATGCCGGCGGCGACGAACGAGCCGCGGCCGACGATGCCTGGATCGCACGGCACCGTGCGGCGCTGATCCGGTCGGCCCGGGGCTGATGGCGGATCGTGAACATGCGGCTGGAGATCGGTACCCTAGAGGTGCCGATGGCCCCGCCGGAGGATACAGCCACAATGGACTCCCGAGCCCCGTCTCACGGGGGTGCCGTCGCCGGCCCGCTGGTCTACGCGAAGCTCCGCGCCCCTGCGGCGGGGCCCGGCCACCGCGAGCGTTCGCGCATCAGCGCGCTGCTCGATCGAGGGCTCGAGGATGGCGCCCGCCTGACCCTCCTGTCGGCCCCGCCTGGGTACGGGAAGACGGTCGCCGTCGTCGGATGGCTCCAGTCGCGTGGGGTCGCCTGTGCTTGGCTCTCGCTCGATCCGGCCGACAATGATCTCGCCCGCTTCACCCGTTACCTCATGGCGGCGATGCGAGCGGCTCGGCCAGAGATAGGCGATGCGGCAGAGGGGCTGTTCGGCCCCGGTGTCAGCCCCAGCATCGACCTGGTCGGGGCAACGCTCCTCGACGAGATCGCCGCGACCGACAACCCGTTCGTGCTCGTGATCGACGACTACCAGCTCGTCACGATCGAGCCGGTCCATCGTCTTGTCCGCTTCGTGATCGAGCGGGGACCGCCCTTCGTTCACCTGGTGCTGCTGACCCGCGAAGACCCGCCGCTGCCGCTCGCCCGGCTGCGGGCCCATGGGCAGCTCGTCGAGCTGCGCGCCGATGACCTTCGCTGGGGGCGAGACGAAGCCTCGACCTATCTCGGCGGCTTGGGCGCCTCACTCGCGCCTCCGCTCGTCGAGCGCCTCGTCGAGCGAACCGAGGGCTGGATCGCCGGCCTCCAGCTCGCCGCCGTCTCGTTGCGTGACCGGGCCGACCCGGCCGCCTTGATCGACATGTTCGGGGGCAGCCAGCGGTTCGTCTTCGACTACCTCGCCGACGAAGTCCTGGGCGGGGTGGACGAGGATCTCCGGACGTTCCTGGTCCGGACCTCGATCGCCGAGCGCTTCACCGCCGAGCTGGGTCGAGAGCTGACTGGTCGCACCGATGCCGACGCCCTCCTCGAGCGAGCCGAACGCGCCAACCTCTTCATCGTCCCCCTCGATGCCGAGCGGCGCTGGTACCGCTACCACCGCCTCTTCGCCGACTACCTGCGCTCGCAGGTCGGCGAGGACGAGCGACGCTCGCTCCACGAACGCGCTGCCGACTGGTTCGAGCGGATGGGCTTCGAGTCTGACGCGATCGAACATGCGCTTGCCGCGAGCTCGCTCGATCGCGCGGTCCGCCTCATCGAGCGCGCCGCTCGGCCGGCGTTCGAGTCGGGCGAGATCGCGGCGCTCCTTGGCTGGTTCGAGGCCGTGGCCGCGGATCGCGTCGCCCAGAGCCCCGATCTCGTCTCCCTGCACGCCTGGGCGCTCTTCGAGACGGGCCAGATCGGGGCCGCCGTGGCCCTCGCCGAGCGTCATCTCGCCTCGTCCCGCGTGCGCGGGCCCGCCGAGGGACGGCTGCTCGTCCTGCGGGCGCTTATGGCGACCGTGACCGGGCCCGACGCCGAGGATCTGGCGATCGAGGGACTCGGGTTGGTGGGCGACGATCCGCTGTTCCGCTCCTTCGGGCTCCTGGCCGCAGGCCTGTCAGGACTCGCGCGCGGGGAGTACATGGAGGCGGTCACGACGCTGCGGGTCGCGTACCAGACAGCGCTTCAGGTCGGGTACCCTCTGGCCGTCCTGCCAGCGGTCAGCCCACTCGGCCAGGCCCTTGCCTTGGCTGGCCTCCGCGGCGAGGCCGAGACGATCTGCCGCACCGTCCTCGCGCAGCAGGCCGACGAGCAGGGCAGACCGCGTCCGATCGCGTGGCCCGCTCGCGTCGTGCTCGGCATGACGCGATATGAGGCCAACGACATCGTCGAAGCGCGTCGCGAGCTCGAAGCGGGCTTCGATGCGGCACGCCGGATGGGGGTCGGCCGCCCCGTCCTCGGCTGGGCGATCTCGTACCTCGCCCTGGTTCGTCTCGCCTTTGGCGACCAGGATGGCGCACGCGAGGCGCTCAGCACCAGTCGGCGCGACCTTCGGACGACCGGCATGGCGCTCCCCGGGCTCGCCGGTGAGATCGAGGCCCGGATCCTTCTGCGGCAGGGCGACGTCGCCGGTGCAGCGCGCTGGGCGGACCGAGCGACACCGGATGCACCGCCCAGCTCACCACTCCTCGAGCTCGTACGCCGCTCGATGGACACGACGATCGCGCGGGTACGCCTGGCACAGGGCAGTCCCGACGCGGCTCGCGAGCTGTTGGCTCGGACGAGAGCGGCGCAGGAAGCCTCGGGAGCCGTCGCCGACCTGATCTCGATCGGCGTTCTGGAAACGGCGTGTGCGGATGCGGCGGGTCGGCGGGCGGACGCGTTGCGAACACTCGAGCAGGCTGTCGAGCTCGCCGCTCCCGGTAACTACGTCCGACGCTTCGTCGATGACGGGCGGAGCATCGCCCACCTCCTGCCCCTCGTCCGCGCGGTTGCTCCCGCGTTCGTCGACACGCTGATCGCGGCCCTCGCGGCCTTCACGGCCTTCGCCGCCGTGCCGACTGAGACCGACTCGGCGCGGCCGCACGTGCCGACGGCATCGGTGTGGCAGGACGCTGACGGGCGGCTGCTCGAGACGCTCACCGCCCGTGAGCTCGATGTCCTGCGGCTGATGGCGAAGGGCGCGAGCAACGCGGCGATCGCGGCGGGCCTGACGGTCTCGCTGGGCACGGCAAAGTGGCACGTCGGCCACGTGCTCGCCAAGCTGGGCGCGACGAGCCGAACCCAGGCACTCCTGCGCGCCCAGCAGGTCGGCCTGGTCTGACCGGCAGCCCGCGCCCGGTTGCCTTGGCGACACCCTCCTTTCGGCAGGCCAGCGCGTACTGGAGAACTGGCCTTTCGCGAGGCGCGCGCCCGCCCGTCAACGCCGAACATCGGGTCATGGAGCGCTACGAGATCCGGGTCGCCGGCCACCTCAGCCAAAGACGAGCGCATGCCCTTGGCTGCGAGGCGCTCCGGCTGCTGTCGGGCGGCGAATCGAAGCTGACGTATGTGGCCGTTGACCAGGCCGCCCTCCACGGGCTGCTGACGCGGATTCGTGACGCGGGGCTCGAGCTTGTGTCGGTCGGGCGCGTTTCGGCGCCGGGCCACTGCTCGGCCGGCGAAGGCGCTGATCACGCGACGGCCAGGTAGGTCGGCGTCCGGGAGCCAGGACAAGGAGAAGCACGACATGTCTGACCAGACGATCAAGCTCATCGCAGCCGGAGTGCTCCTGGTACACGGGCTCGGGCACGGCGGGGCGCTCGGGGCCCTGGCGTGGATCCGGCTCCGTCCCGGGGCCTCGACCGGGGACTGGGCGGCGGCCCGATCCTGGCTCATCCCGTCGCTATCGGGAGAGACGGCCACGGCGATCGCGAGCGCATTCTGGGTCGCGTCGCTGGTGGGGTTCGTCGTCGCCGCGATGTCCTTCTGGGGCGTGGCCGTGCCGGGCAGCGTCTGGCGACCCCTGGCCGTTGCTGCCGCGCTCGTGTCGACCACGGGCATCGTCGCGTTCTTCGGGACGTGGCCGTTGTTCAACACCTTCGCCGCTCTCGGCGTGAACGTCGCGGTCCTCGTCGCGGTGCTCTGGCTTCGCTGGCCGACGGAAGCCATGTTGCGCGGCTGAGCGACCGCATCGATTCCAGGTCGACGTGCCCGTTTGGGCGACACCAGCGGAAGCTGGAAAGGAACGATCAAATGAACGAGACGACGTGGGAGCGCTGGGGCGCGGCGAGCGGCTTCGGGGCGATCCTGACGGGCGCCGCGGCGATGATCTTCGAGCGCGGGGCGCTCAGCGCGAGCGACCCGATCGCGAAGATCGTGGCCCACTACACCAACAATGGGGCGGCGCTTCGGGCTCAGGCCCTCTTCTTCGTGATCGGGGCCGGCTTCTTCCTCTGGTTCGCCGGCAGCCTGCGCAGCTGCCTGGCACGGGCCGAGGGCGGCAGCGGGCGGCTCTCGATGATCGCCTTCGGTGCCGGCGTCGCCTCGACCGTCGTCACCCTTGTGGCGCTCGCCTTCCAGGTGGGCCTGGCCGCCGCCGGCGGCGACGCCGGGCAGCCGGCCCTCGTCGGGACGATGGATGCCCTCTTCGTGATCGCCAACCTGCCGCTCGCGGTGATGCTCGTCGCGGTCGCCATCGTCGCGTTCCGAACGGCTGCCTTCCCGGCGTGGCTCGGATGGCTCTCGGTCGCTGCCGCTCTCGCCCAACTGGTGCCGGTACTCGGGATCGCCCAGGACAGTGGGCCGCTGGCCGCCGACCGGTGGGTGAGTGCATACCTCCCCTACCCGCTCTACGCCCTGTGGCTCGCCTGCACGGCGATCGTGACGGTCGCGCGCCTCGGTGCGCCGGGGCGATCGGCGGCCGAGCGTCACCGAGCCCCTGCGCAGGGCCTCGGTGGAATTCAGGCGGGCGGCTGAACCACCGGAAGCGCGCGAGGTTTCGGCTGCGAGATCGCGCTGCCAAGCCCGCCGGCGATCGCGCGAAACCGTTCGACTGCCTCCGGATCGAGGGTGTAGTAGACGAACGAGGCGCGGCGCTCCGAGCGCACCCAGCCGGCCTCGCGCAGGACCTTGAGGTGGTGGCTGACAGTCGGCTGGGCGACCTCGCAGCACGCCGTGAAGTCGCATGCACACACGTCCCTGCCGCCTGCGAGCTGGCGCAAGATCGCCAGGCGGGTCGGGTCAGCC
>JARLHH010000340.1 GCA_031292335.1 Candidatus Limnocylindrales bacterium
GCGGCGTTTGCCCGAGTCGCATGCCCATTGCTATACTCGCGCGGCTTCGCCAGGGAGCAGGACGACCGTGCCCGAACGGGCCTGGGGCTACTTCGCACTCTTCTCCGAGATCGGTCTCGTACTCCTCGTGACGATCCTGGTGGGCGTGCTGGGCGGATACTGGGTGGACCAGCAGCTGCGGACGCTGCCGATCTTCATCCTCGTCGGGTTCCTCGCCGGGCTCGGCGCGGGCACGCGGGCCGTCTACCGGCTCATCAGCGGGTTCCTGGCAACTTTCGACGATTGACCCCAAGCGAGCGTGGCGATCCCGTCCGCGCTCCCATCTACGGAGAGAGCGTGGCGAGCAGCGGCACGTGGAGGCGCCAACAACGGGCGCCGGCGAAGGCGGCGGCATGAGCCGGTTCCTGACGCCCCGCATGCTCGTCTACCTTGTGCTTGCCGTGCTCGCCCTCGACGTCATCGCCTACGTCGCGGTGCCCCCTGCCGAGCCGGGAGCGGCCTCGGGCACGGCCTGCGCCTATCCCGTCTGCTTCATCGACGGGAACCTGGAGTACCCCGCGCCCCACGTGATCGTGGACCTCGACGCGGCCAATCCCACGCCCACCGGGCCACTGGAGATCGGCTTCTGGCCCAGCATCACCAACACGATCCTCACGATGTGGATCGTCATCCTGATCGTGCTGGCCATGGCGATCGGCATGACGCGACGCCGCGACGTCATTCCCGGGCGCCTCCAGAATGCGGCCGAGCTGGCCTACGAGTCGCTGGAGAACTTCGCGCTCTCGCTGGGCGGGGAGGCCGCCCGGCCGTACGTGCCGTGGTTCGCCGGGCTCTTCATCTTCATCGTGGCCGGCAACTGGATCGGCCTCGTCCCGCCGGTCAGCAAGATCGAGGAGCTGCGCGCGCCGACGAGCGACCTCAACATCACGATCGGCCTGGCGCTCCTCAGCTTCGCCGTGTTCGAGGTGGAGGGCTTTCGGAAGCTCGGGGTCGTCGGGTACCTGGGCAAGTTCTTCCCGCTCTACGAGTTCAGGAACGGCGTGGGCGCCGGTAGCATCGCGCTGTTCGTGGGGCTGACCGAGCTCCTCCTCGAGTTCATCAAGCCCGTTACGCTGTCGATGCGACTCTTCGGCAACATCTACGGAGGCGAAGTGGCGCTCGGCGTGGTCACCGGCCTCACGATCGCCGCCGTGCCGGTCCCGCTCTACCTGCTGGAGTGGCTGCTGAACCTCGTCCAGGCGCTCATCTTCAGCGTCCTGTCGCTCATGTTCATCCTGCTCGCCGCGGAAGGCCACGAGCACGAGGAAGGTCACCTCGCCGCCGACGCGCTCGACGCGGGCGGCGACATCCCGGCGCACGCCATGCGCGCCAGCCCGTCGGGGGCGTAACCCGTCATCATCAGGCCCCGGGAGATTCCCGGAGGCAGGAGGGAGAACCACTCATGGACCATCTCGGCGCAATTGCCGCCCTCGGCGTCATCGGACCGGGCATCGGCATCGGCATCCTCGCGGGCCTCTCCAGCACCGCGATCAGCCGCAACCCGGACGCGGCCGCCCAGATCCGCGGTCTGGCCATCATCCTGGCGGCGTTCGCCGAAGGGCTCGGTGTCCTGGCCGTGGTCGTCGGCCTGCTGGCCATCTTCATCAAGTAGGCGACGAGCCGGAGTCTGAGCGTGGCAATCGTCGACGCCGGGCAGGCGGCCCAGGCCGTCCGTCTCCAGGCCGACGCCGCGACCGGCGGGTTGACCATCAACCTGTTCTGGATCATCGTCGCGGCCCTGAACTTCATCGTCTTCTTCGCGGTCCTCTACCTGATCGTCCTCAAGCCGATCGGGGTGACGCTCCGCGAGCGCCGGGCGCGGATCGAGCAGGGCATCCACGACGCCGACCAGGCCCGGATCGAGCGCGCCGCCGGCGAGGCGGCCGCGGTGACCGAGCTCAACGCGGCCCGCCGCGAGGCGCGGGAGCTCCTCGAGCGTGCCCAGCGGCTGGCCCAGGAGAGCAGCGCCGCGGAGGTGGCGGCGACGCGAGAGGAGCTGGCGCGGATGCGCGAGCGCGCGTCCGCCGAGATCGAGGCCGAGAAGGTCCGGGCGATCGCCGCCCTGCGGGCGGACGTCGCCACCCTCGCCCTCGATGCCGCCGGCCGGGTCGTCCGCGAGACGATGAGCAGCGATCGACAGCGACGCCTGGTCGAGGAGTTCCTTGCCGAGTCGGCCGTCGGCGGGACATCCGTGGGCGGCCCCGCTTCCGACGAGCCGGCTTCCTGATGGCCGCCCCGACGACCGCGGCGCGCCGATACGCCGAGGCTGCCCTGGAGATCGCCCGCCGCGACGGGACGCTCGACGCATGGCTGGTGGAGCTTCGCCTGGCCGTGGAGCTCGTCGGCGCGGATGCTGCGGCAACGGTGGTGGACAACCCCGCGATCGCCTGGGAGCACCGCCGTGCCATCATCACGGGCGTGCTGGGATCCCGGGTGGGCGCCCCGACCCGGAACCTGGTCCTCCTCCTGGCCAGGCGGGGCCGGTTGGCGATCCTGCCGCGCGTCGCGGACGAGTTCGCCGGCATCGTGGACCGGGAGCACGGGGTCGTCATCGCGAACGTCACGAGCGCGCGATCGCTCGAACCTGCCGAGCTGGCGGCCGTCGCCGCGCGCGTGCAGGCCACGGCCGGCGGGCGCGTCGAGGTCACGGCGGCGGTCGATCCCGAGCTGATCGGGGGCCTGACCGTCCGCATCGGCGACCGACTCATTGATGCCAGCGTGCGGGGAGGGCTTGCGCGGCTCCGCGCCAGCCTCGTCGCCGGAGCCCACTGACCCCCGCACCCGAACGGAGCACCGAATGGCCATCAGATCCGACGAGATCATCAGCATCATCAAGGCGAACATCGACAACTTCGATCCGACCGCCGAGACGCGCAACGTCGGCACGGTCGTCGAGGTCGGTGACGGCATCGCCACGATCTTCGGGCTCGAAGGCGCGCTGTCGTCCGAGCTCCTGGAGTTTCCCGGCGGTGTCATGGGCATGGCCCTGAACCTGGCCGAGGAGACCGTCGGCGCGGTCATCCTGGGCGACGCAACCGCCATCAAGGAAGGCGACGTCGTCAAGACCACCGGCCGCGTCGTGGAGGTCCCGGTGGGAGCCGCGCTGCTCGGGCGCGTGGTGGACCCGCTGGGCCGCCCGCTCGACGACAAGGGGCCGATCGCGACGACGAAGGTTCGCCCCGCCGAGCGGATCGCCCCCGGCGTCATCGCCCGCCAGGGCGTCGACACGCCGGTCCAGACCGGCATCAAGGCGATCGACGCGCTGATCCCCATCGGTCGCGGCCAGCGGGAGCTGATCATCGGCGACCGCCAGACCGGCAAGACCGCGATCGCGATCGACACGATCATCAACCAGAAGGGCCAGGGCCTGGTCTGCATCTACGTCGCGATCGGCCAGAAGCTCTCGACGGTCGCCTCCACCGTGGCGATCCTGGAGCGGCACGGCGCGATGGCCCACACGATCGTGGTCGTGGCCGGCGCCGGCGATCCCGCCCCGCTCCAGTACCTTGCCCCGTACGCCGGCGTGGCGATGGGCGAGGAGGTCATGGAGAACGGCGTGGAGGTACCAGGGCAGGGCCTGGTGAAGGACGCGCTGTGCGTCTACGACGATCTCAGCAAGCACGCCTGGGCGTACCGCGAGATGTCGCTCCTGCTTCGCCGGCCGCCCGGTCGCGAGGCCTACCCGGGCGACGTCTTCTACCTGCACAGCCGCCTGCTCGAGCGCGCGGCACGTCTCAACCAGGCCAACGGGAGCGGGTCCCTGACCGCGCTGCCGATCGTCGAGACGCAGGCCGGCGACGTCTCGGCCTACATCCCCACGAACGTCATCTCCATCACCGACGGCCAGATCTTCCTGGAGACCGACCTCTTCAACGCCGGCCAGCGGCCTGCCCTGAACATCGGCATCTCCGTCTCGCGGGTCGGCTCCGCGGCCCAGACCAAGGCGATGAAGAAGGTCGCCGGACCCCTGAAGCTGGACCTGGCCCAGTACCGTGCCCTGGCCGCCTTCGCGCAGTTCGCGTCGGACCTGGACAAGGCCACGCGGGACCAGCTCACGCGCGGCGAAAAGCTCTCCGAGATCGTCAAGCAGCCCCAGTACCAGCCGCTCCCGGTGGAGAAGCAGGTCGCGATCCTGTACGTGGCCACGAAGGGCAAGCTGGACGACATCCCGACGAACCGCGTCAAGGAGTTCGAGGTGGGCTTCTACCGGTTCCTGGAGTCGGAGCAGCCGGAGATCCTCGTGAAGCTCGGCCGCACGAAAGCCCTCGACGACGAGATCACCGAGGGTCTCGACAGCGCCGTCACGGCCTACCGCCTGACGTTCCTGGCGTAGCGGCCGGACGGGGCGCAGGAGCGGAACGTGGCCAGTCAGCGCGATATCCGGCGGCGAATCGGCGCCGTCAGGAACATCAAGCAGATCACGCGGGCGATGCAGTTCGTGGCCGCCTCGAAGCTCCGCCGCGCCCAGGACGCCACGCTCGCCGCGCGGCCCTACGCGGAGAAGCTGGACGAGGTCCTGGCCGACCTCGCGGCGGTGCTCGGCGACGAGCACCACCCGCTGCTGGCGCGCCCCGTGGGCGGCACGCGCCTGCTCGTCGTGATCACCACGGACCGCGGCCTGGCCGGCCCGCTCAACACGAACACGATCCGCTTCGCCCTGACGGAGGCGGCCGAGTTCGAGGGCCGCCTGACGGTCGTGACGGTCGGGCGCAAGGGTCGCGACGCGATCCGCCGCACGGGGATCCCGATCGCGGCCCACTTCAACGGCTTCGGCGACAAGCCAAGCTTCGCGGACGTCACGCCGCTCGCACGCCTGGTCTCGGACGACTTTCTGTCCGGGACGTACGGCCAGATCGACCTGGTGTACCCGCGCTTCGTGTCCACCCTGGTTCAGCGCCCGACCGCCGAACCGCTCCTGCCGATCCGGACCGTGCCCGACGCCCCCCGCGTCCTCGGAAACCAGTTCATCTTCGAACCGGACCCGGCGACCGTCCTGCAGCAGCTGCTCCCGCGCTACGTGGCGACGCGCGTCTTCCAGGCCATCCTGGAGACCACGGCCTCGGAGATGTCGAGCAAGATGGTGGCGATGAAGAGCGCCACCGAGAACGCGGAAGAGCTGATCGACGACCTCACCCTCTCCTATAACAAGGTCCGCCAGGCCAACATCACCCGCGAGATGATCGAGATCGCGTCCGGCGCCCGGGCGGGGCGCTAGGCGCTCACGGAGGCATGACACTCACCATGGCGACCGCCGCTCCCACCGCGACCGGACGCGTGATCCAGATCACCGGGCCCGTCGTCGACATCGAGTTCCCCGCGGGGCAGCTGCCCCAGATCTACAACGCGGTGGAGATCGTGCGACCGGATCACGACCCGCTCGTCTGCGAGGTCCAGTCGCACCTGGGCAATGACTGGGTCCGCGCCGTGGCGATGACCACCACGGACGGCCTGGCCCGCGGCACCGAGGTCCGCGACACGGGCGCCCCGATCTCCGTTCCGGTCGGAGCGGTCACCCTGGGCCGCATCTTCGACGTGCTGGGCAACGCGATCGACGGGAAGGAGCCGGTTGACCGGAGCCTGGTCCTGCCGATTCACCGTGCGGCGCCGGCGTTCGACGAGCAGACCACGGACGTCGAGGTCTTCGAGACCGGGATCAAGGTGATCGACCTGATCTGCCCCTTCAAGAAGGGCGGCAAGATCGGCATCTTCGGCGGCGCCGGCGTCGGCAAGACCGTGATCATCCAGGAGCTGATCCGGAACGTCGCCCAGGAGCACGCGGGCGTGTCGGTGTTCGCCGGGGTGGGCGAGCGGTCGCGCGAGGGCAACGACCTGATCAAGGAGATGACCGAGTCGGGCGTCCTCGCGAAGACGGCGTTCGTCTTCGGCCAGATGAACGAGCCGCCCGGCGCCCGGCTGCGGGTCGGCCTGTCGGCCCTCACGATGGCGGAGTACTTTCGGGACGAGGAAGGCAGGGACGTCCTCCTCTTCATCGACAACATCTTCCGGTTCACCCAGGCGGGTTCCGAGGTCTCGGCGCTGCTCGGCCGGATGCCCTCCGCGGTCGGCTACCAGCCGAACCTGGCCACCGAGATGGCCGGCCTCCAGGAGCGGATCACTTCGACCAAGAAGGGCTCGATCACGAGCCTCCAGGCGGTCTTCGTGCCGGCCGACGACTACACCGACCCGGCCCCGGCCACCACGTTCGCCCACCTGGACTCCACGATCCGGCTGGAGCGCCGCATCACGGAGCTGGGCATCTACCCGGCCGTCGATCCGCTCACCTCGACCTCGCGGGTCCTCGACCCGAACGTCGTGGGCCAGGAGCACTACGACGTCGCCCGTGAGGTCCAGCGCGTCCTCCAGCGCCTCCGCGACCTCCAGGACATCATCGCGATCCTGGGCATCGACGAGCTGTCCGAGGAGGACAAGGCAACCGTCGCCCGGGCGCGCCGGCTTGAGCGCTTCATGAGCCAGCCGTTTTTCGTGGGCGAGGTGTTCACCGGCCGGCCCGGCGTCTACGTGCCGATCAAGGACACCGTGACCTCGTTCCGGGACGTCCTGGAGGGCAAGGCCGACTCGCTCCCGGAGCAGGCGTTCTTCCTCGCCGGCACGCTCGACGACGTCCGCGCGAACGCCGCCAAGCTGCAGGGGTAGGGACGCGGCCATGCCGTTCCGGCTGGAGATCGTCACCCCGGAGAAGCGGGCCTACGCGGACGACGTGGACTTCGCGACGCTTCCCGGCAGCGAGGGCGAGCTGGGCATCCTGCCGCACCACGCCCCGCTCATCTCGATCCTGGGGGCGGGCGAGCTGCGCGTCCGGAAGGGCGGCGTCGAGGAGTCGTTCGCGATCATCGGCGGCTTCGTCCAGGTGCTCCCGGACAAGGTGGTCGTGATGGCGGAGACCGCGGACCTGGCTTCCGAGATCGACCTGGAGCGCGCGCAGCAGGCGCGGGCGGCCGCCGAGCGCGTCCTGGAAGCGGGGATCATGGAGCCCGTCGACCTGGCCCAGGCCCGGGCCGAGCTGCAGGCCGCCGTCGTCCGGATCCGGGTCGCCGAGCGCCGCCACCGGGAGGGGCCGCATCGGCGCGGGTAGCGCCGGACGCGGCCTCGGGACAGCCATGGCGGACGCCCGCCCGTTCCACTGGGAGTACACCCCCGACCCGGTTGCGCGCGAGCTCTTCCGGATCGAGGGAGGCCGTCCGCTCTCGGGCACCGTCCGGGTCAGCGGCGCCAAGAACGCCGCCCTCAAGCTGCTCGCCGCGTCGGTCCTGACGGGGGAACGCTGCCGCTTCACGAACGTCCCGGAGATCGAGGACGTCCGGGTGATGGTCGCCACGCTGATGGACCTCGGCGTCGTCGTCGACCACCCGGGGCACGGCATCTACGAGGTGGCGTCGGGCGACGTGGACTGGCTGTTCGTCCCCCTGGAGGCGGCGGCCAAGATGCGGGCCAGCTTCATCCTCCTGGGACCGCTCCTGTCGCGCTTCGGCCGGGTGATCATGAGCAACCCGGGCGGCGACCGGATCGGGCGGCGTCCGGTCAACCTCCACGTGGACGCGATGCGCGCGCTCGGCGCGGAGATCGAGTACCGCAACGGCTACTACTTCGCCAAGGCGCCGGGCCGGCTCCGCGGCGGCGAGGTGACGTTCCCCTTCGTGTCGGTCATGGGCACGGAGAACGCGATCCTGGCCGCGACGCTGGCGGACGGGCAGACCACGATCCGCCCTGCGGCCCAGGAACCCGAGGTGGACGACCTGATCGCGTTCCTGCAGAAGATGGGCGCCGCGGTGGAGCGGGTCGCCCCCGACACCATCGTGGTGGACGGCCGGCGGCGCCTCCGGGGCGCGGACCACGGCGTGATCCCCGACCGGATCGAGGCCGGGACGTTCGTGGTCGCCGCCGCGGTCGCCGGCGGGCACGTGACCCTGGAAGGGGCACCGTGCGAGCTCCTCGGGGCGTTCCTGGAGACGCTCGCCGCGATGGGCGTCAACGTCGCCTGCGGCCGCGACCGCATCGAGGTGCGCGGCATCCCGCCAGGCGAGGGCGTCTACCGCGCCTGCGACGTGGAGACCGCGCCCTACCCGGGCCTCGCAACCGACCTCCAGTCGCCGGTCAGCGTGCTGCTCACC
>JARLHH010000058.1 GCA_031292335.1 Candidatus Limnocylindrales bacterium
GGCATCTGGGGCCCGGGCGGCAGGGCGCTGCCGGCGTCTGTTGATTCGAGTGCGGCTGCCCCCGGATCGGCACCCGTCGTGGTCTCGGGAGCCCGAATCTACCGGGTGGTCGAGCCGGCGCCCGTGCCCGAACCGGAGCCCGAACCGGAACCGGTGCCCGAACCAGTGCCCGAACCGGAGCCGGAACCAGCGCCTGCGCCCGAGCCTGCGCCCGAACCGGTGCCCGAACCCGCGCCCGAACCCGAACCTGTGCCCGAACCAGCGCCTGCGCCCGAGCCGGCGCCCGAACCGGAGCCCGAGCCTGCGCCTGGGCCGGAGTCCAAACCTGAGCCTGCGCCGGAACCCGAGCCGGCACCCGGGCCGGAGTCCGAACCCGAACCGGTGCCGGACTCCGCACCTGAGCCCGAGCCAGCGCCCGCGACAATTCCGGCCCCCGAACCCGAGACCGTACGTGAACCGGCACCCGCGCCCGAACCGGCATCCGAACCGGAGCCCGAGCCGGCGCCTGAACCCGTGCCAGAGCCGGCACCCGCGCCCGAGCCGGCGCCAGCGCCTCGGCCGGCGGCGGCCCCTGTTCCCGCACCTCCGGTCGTGCCGCGGATTCGTCCTGCCCTGGGCGGCGGCCCATCGGCCGCGACGCCGAAATCGCGGCCCCTGGTCGAGGTTTCCCGCCCAGCCGCCCCTCCGGCGGCCGCGCTGCCGCCCATCGTCGATTCACCTCCGGCAGCCTTGCCCGGCAAGCCGGCCGCCACACAACCGGTGGCCGCCATGCCGGTGCAACCGCCGGCGGCTCGCCCGACCCGAGCGCCCACGCCGCCGATCGCTCGTCCGCCCGTGGCTGCGACGAGCGCCGCGGCGCCCCAGCCCGCTCAGCCCGCCGCGGTCGTTCCCGCGCCGCCACAGCCCGAGCAGCCGGCATCGCGCCAGCCGGTCGCGCTCCGGGCGGGACCGGAGCGTGTCCGGCAGGTCGCCCGCCAGCAGGTCGAGACGCCCGCGGCAAACCCGGGCGACCTCGTCTGCGGGAACTGCAGGATCGGCAACGACCCGAGCCGGAAGTTCTGCCGTCGGTGCGGGCAGTCGCTGGCGGAGGCGGTCGTCGCGCCGGCCCGCAAGCTGCCCTGGTACCGGCGTCTCTTCCGCCGACGGACGACGGTCGTCGCGGCAGGCGAGCGGCCCCGAACCATGCGCACCGACGGTCAGGGGGCGCGGACCGGCCTGTCGCTGGGTCGGCTGCTCCGGATGGTCATCCAGGTCGTCGTCATCGCCGCCGTGGTCGGCGCCGTCGTCGGCTACGCGGTCGTTCCGGGCTGGCGGGACGGCGTGAACTCCGCGATCTCGTCAGTCCGGCAGATCGTCGCCCCGAACCTGGTGACGGTGCGGACATCCGGCCAGGCGAGCGGCCCCGCTTCGAAGGGGCACCCGGCGCAGGCCGCCTTCGACGGGTTCAGCAACACGTACTGGGCAGCACCCGCCGCGGACGGCGCGACGCCCACGATCAGCGCGAGCTTCGACCCGCCGACCGACGTGGCGAAGATCCTCGTGACGTCGGGTGCGGTCCCGGACTACCAGGGAAACCTGCGACCGCACGACATCACGGTCCAGTTCCTCGACGCCGCGGGCGCGATCGTCGCGGCCAAGGACCTCGAGCTCAAGGACACCCACGATCCGCAGTCGTTCGATGTTTCTGCGAAGGCGGCCACCGCCTTCCGCCTGATCGTGCGCTCCGTCTACGCGTCCAGCGGCGGCGCGAATGTCGCGATCACCGAGGTCGAGTTCCTGGCCGCGAAGTGACGGGCGTGCCCCCCGGACGGGCAGCCGCCGGTGACGGGCCGCTCCCACGGCCCTCCGCGACACCGAGGTCGGCGAGCATGCGCGTGTAGCTCGCCCGGGCGCTCGCCGCCGCGGCCCAGTCGCCGGCGCGTTCGCGTGCCTCGACGAGCAGGCGCCAGAGCGGGTCGTGGTAGGCGTCGATGCCGAGCGCGGCCGTGCAGACGGCGGCGGCTTCCGCCGGCTGCTCGGCGACGACGAGCTCCGCGAGGCCGAGCGCCGCCTCCACGTAGTCGGCCCGCGCCCGGTCGCGCCGTGCGACGATCCAGTCCGCCGGGCCGTCTTCCGGCAGCAGGTCCCCGGCGTACGCGGCGATCGCGGCCCGATACGCAGGGACGGCGGCACCGTCGTCGCGGCCGCGGGCGGACCGGGCGCGCTGGAGTGCCTCGTCGAACGCGAGCACGTCGACGCGGGAGCCGTCCGGGATGGCCAGCCGGTATGCGTCGCCGTCACGAACCAGGATCTCGTGGGCGCCGCTGCCGGCAGGCGGCTCCAGCTCGCGGCGCAGCGCCGAGAGCGCGACGTGGAGGCTCCGCGCCCCGGCTTCGGGTTCCACGTCGCGCCAGAAGGTCTCCTGGATCACCTCGCGGTGCACGGGTCGCCCGGCGTTCACCGCCAGCAGGCGCAGCACGGCGCGCGGACGCGGCTTGAGCGCGGCGAGATCCACCGGGCGACCCGAGACCGCCATCGCGAACGCGCCGAAGCAGCGGATCTCGACCGGTGGCAGGTCGCTCCGGCGTTCCGGTGACCCGGCGACACCGAGGATCTCCGGGCTCGGAGTGCCCGCCGGCTTGAGCACGTCCGGCTCGGCGAGCCCCGTCTCGTCGAAGAGCGCCGTCGCGAGCGCGCGGAGCTCGGGCGCGTGATCGGGGTCGGCGAGCGCGAGCGCCGCGTACGCGAGCGCGTGCGGCCCGGGCGTGCCGGCGGACCGGGCGAACGCCTCCGCCGCGAGCGCCGTCTCCCTGGCGTTGGGCGCATCCGCCCGGGCCAGGCAGCCGGCGAGGAGCGAGCGCGCCCATGCCTCGAGGGAGCCTGCCCCGAGGGCACGGAACCGGGCGATCGCGATGTCGAGCGGCGGGCCGGCCTCCTCGGGCTCCGCGAGTGCGGCCCATCCTTCGCCGAGCGCGGCGAGCCCTTCCGCCCAGTCGTCGTGCTCCCGGCCTGCGGCGACACGGACGGCGCTGGCATCTGCCGATCCGAACTCCCCGCGCGCACGCGGCCCCGCGAACGCGAGCGTGGCACGCCCGACCTGGGCCAGCCACGGCACGCCGAGCCGTTCGGCGGCAGCGATCGCCGACTCCGCCCCGGCTGTCGCGAACGGGTCACCTGCCAGCAGGCCGGCGACCGCAGCGCCGAGCGCGGCGGCGGCGCCGAGCGTCGGCAGGTCCGTTGCCGAATCGGCGGCCTCGCCGAGCAGCGATCTCGCGTCGCGGACGCGCCCGGCGACAAGCGCGGCCAGCCCGGAGGAGAGCATCTCGCCGACGCCCGGGCCGGAGAGCGCCGGGTCGGCTGCTCCGGCCGGGCCAGACCTCACGGCGGGTTGGCCGCGCCGGGCAAGCGGGTCCCGGGCCACGGCGGCGCGCAGCATGCCGGTCCAGTCGGCGGTCGGTGCAGGGTGCGGGTCCAGCCATGCGGCGAGGGCCACCCGCTCGCGCCGACAGGCATTCCCCGAGTCGCCGGCCCCAAAGAGCGTCTCGGCGCTGGCGTAGGCCGCGAGCGCCTGCGTCCATCGTCCCTCGGCGCGGTGACGCCGGGCCGTTGCCAGCGTCAGCCAGGGATCCTGCACGAGGAGCGCTGGCGGGAGGGCGTCGATCCATGCGCCGTGGCCATCGACGAGTCGCGGCCCGTGGCGCTCGAGCAGGCGATCGACCGCCGCCCAGTCCTCGGCCCGGCTGAACGCGGCCAGCGCCTCCGCCACCGCCCCGTCGGCCGCGAGCAGCTCGCCGGCCCGGTGCGCCTGGGCCCGTGCGCCCGCCTCACCGGCCGCCGCGACCAGCATCGCCTCCAGGTGGCTGCGCAGGACCTCGTGGTAGCGGAACGTGCCCTCGTCATCGAGCGCGACCGTGAAGACACTGCGCCGCTCGAGCTCCTCGAGGAGCTCCCGGCTGCCCGATCGCCCCAGGAGCGCATCACACAGCGGACCGTTCAGGCGGCGCAGCACGCTGGTCCGGACCAGGAAGTCGCGCAGCTCGTCGGGCAGCTCCGCGACCACGTTGCGGGCGAGGTAGTCCCGCACGAACCGCGAGCTCGGACCGAGCCCGGCCAGAATCCGCAGCCGCTCATCGCGTGGCTTGCCGCGCGTGGCGAGATGGAAGAGCTGGAGACCGGCCGCCCAGCCCTCCGTCCTCCGGGCCAGCCGTGCGAGCTCGTCCGGGCGGAGCTCGTCGCCGTAGAAGTCACGGAAGAGCCGCTCGACTTCCCACGATCGGAACCGCAGGTCGTCTCCGGCGAGCTCCAGGAGCTCGCCGGAGACCCGCCGCCGCGAGAGGTTGAACGCCGGCAACGTTCGCGAGCCGGTGAGCACCGCGAGCGTGGGCGGGGCGTAGTCCACGAAACGCTCGAAGGCGGCCTCGGCCGGCGAGCCGGTGAGCGTGTGGAAGTCGTCGACGATCAGGAGGATGTTCGTCGCGGGGAGCGACTCGAGGGCCGCCGCCGCGTCCTCGACGCTCTTCCACCCGCGGGGGAGACCGCCCGCGGCCGCGGCGAAGGCAGCCTCCAGGTACCCGACCAACGCCTTCTCACTGCCGTCGGTGCTCTCGGCCCGATACCACGCGACGGGATGGTCGGCCATCGCGGCCCAGCCGGCCAGGAGCGTGGTCTTGCCCGACCCGGCTGGTGCGACGACGAGCCCGAGGCGGTATGCCCACAGCTGCGGGAGGAGCTTGTCCAGGCGCTCACGCGGAAGCCACCGGACGCGGGGCACCCGGACCTTCGCCGGGACAACGGCACCCCCGACCGATCCCTGCCCCGCGCCGCCCCGCCCCGCCCGCGGCTCCCTGTCCATGTCAGGCGATGCCCGCCCTCAGCCCCCCACCGGTCGAATGCCGGCGCGAGACGCCATTGTGGCCGGGCGCGGGCCGTCGGTCCAGCCCCAGGTGCCCGACCGGGACCTTCTGCTCCCCGCGGGGGGACTCATGCCACCGGACAGGACTCCTGCCACCGGGGGCGGTTCCTGCTACCGTGCCGGACGTGGCGCTCACTTGGCCCTGTCCCGTGCCCCGTCTGCCGTGCCGCGCCGGGGCCCTGGTGCTCGTGCTCGCGGTCGGGCTCAGCGTGGCTGCCTGCGGGCCCCAGGACCGGACGGCCGCGGGCGTCGTGATCGCGGTGGACGCACCCGCCGGGCAGGTGAACGGCTTCACGCTCCGGACCACGGATGGCCAGGTCATGTCGTTCGTGATCGGGACGCTCGAGACCGACGCAGGTGCCTTCCCCGCCTTCCACCTGGCCGTGCATGCGGCAACCCTCCAGCCGATCGCGGTCGCCTACCGGGTGGAGGACGGCCGGAACGTCGTGTACCGGATGGCGGACGCTCCGTGGGCGCAGCCGAGCTGACGAATCCGCGGCGTCCCGCCCACACCTCGCGACCTACACTCCGCCCATGCCCCTGATTTCCACCCAGAATCTGACCAAGCGGTATCCGGGTCCCGGCGGCGGCGTCCTGGCGCTCGACGCGCTGAGCGTGGAGATCGAGCCCGGGATCGTGGGCCTGGTGGGGGCCAACGGGGCCGGCAAGAGCACCCTGCTGCGGATCCTGCTCGGGTTGCTGGCGCCGACGAGCGGACGCGCTTCGGTGCTCGGCCTGGACACCGCCGCGAATGGTGGCCGGATCCGGGAGCGAGTGGGATACATGCCCGAGCACGACGTCCTCCCGTCCGACCTGACCGCGACCGACCTGGTCGCACATCTTGCCGAGATGAGCGGCCTGCCCCGGATCGCGGCTCGCGAGCGGACCGCGGACGTCCTGCGCCATGTCGGCCTCTTCGAAGAGCGCTACCGGCCGATCGGCGGGTACTCCACCGGGATGCGGCAGCGCGTGAAGCTCGCCCAGGCGCTCGTGCACGATCCGCGCCTGCTCCTCCTCGACGAACCGACCAATGGCCTCGATCCCGCCGGGCGCGACGAGATGCTGGACCTTGTTCGCCGCACCGGGACCGAGTTCGGGATCGCGGTGCTGGTCTGCTCGCACCTGCTCGGCGAGATCGAGCGCGTCTGTGACCACGTGGTGGCGATCGACGGCGGGCGCCTCCTCCGGTCCGCCTCGCTGGCCAGCTTCACCGGCCGGACCGGGACGCTGATCGTCGAGGTCGACGAAGGGGCCGCGGACCTGGCAGCCGATCTCGTCGCGGCCGGGTTCCCGGCTCGCGTCGACGGGCCACGCCGCGTGCTGGTCGGGACCCACGCAGAGCTTCCCTACGACGCGATCCGCGACGCGGCCGCCAGCCGTGGCCTCGCGCTGATCCGCGTGGAACCCGCGAGGCACCGGGTCGAGGACCTCTTCCGTGACGACGTCCACGAGGAAGGCGTCCGTGGCACAGCCGCCTGACCTGATCGCGGGCAGCGCGACGGGCTCGATCTTCGACCTGGGCTACCACGGCTACGACGGGCCCCGGCTGGGCCGCCGGCACGCGATCTCCACGCTCTTCGTCCACTCCCTCAAGTGGACGTTCGGGATCGGCCGGGGTGGCCGAGCGAAGATCGCGCCGTTCGTGCTGGCAGGCCTCACGCTGCTGCCCGCCGTGATCGCCGTCGGCATCCGCGCGCTGGCAGGGCCGGCGGCCGAGCGGGTCAGCCCGATCACCCCGCAGAACTACCTGACCTACGTGCAGACGTTCATCGCGTTCTTCGTGACGGCGCAGGCTCCCGAGCTGCTCGGCCGGGACCAGCGCAGCCACGTCCTGACGCTCTACTTCAGTCGCGCTCTGGAGCGCACCGACTACGCGCTCGCCAAGTACGGGGCGCTCGTGTGTGCCCTGGCCCTCGTCCTCCTGGCTCCGCAGGCCGTCCTCCTGCTCGGGATGATCTTCGCCTCGGTCGACCTGGGCGCCGGCCTCGGCGCCACCCTGCCGCTCGTGGTCCCGATCCTGCTGAGCACCGTCGTCGCGGCCGCCTTCTTCTCCGGCATCGCCCTCGCGATCGCGGCCTTCATCCCGCGCCGCGCCTTCTCGGCGGGGGCGATCGTGGCGACCTTCCTCGTGCTGAGCGGGGTCGTGGAGATCCTCGTGGTCCGGGGCAGACTGCGCGACCCGTTCCGTTACGTTGCCCTGCTGGATCCGTACGCGCTCCTCGACGGCCTCGCGTCGACCCTGTTCGGTGTCCCGGGTCGCGACGCGAGCGTGACGCACTCCGGGGTCGACCCCGCCATCTTCGCCGTGGGCGCCTGCGTCGTCGCCGTCGCCACGCTCCTCGTCATCGTCGCTCGGTACCGGCGGATCGAGGCATGACGAACGCCGCACCGGTGCCGACGGTCTCGGTCAATGCCGTCGCCAAGTGGTACGGCAACGTCGTGGCGGTCAACGACGTCACCTTCGAGCTTGCGCCGGGGGTCACCGGACTGCTGGGCCCGAACGGGGCCGGCAAGAGCACCCTGCTCCACCTGATCGCGGGGCTGTTGCGGCCGTCGGCCGGCAGCGTCACCGTGGACGGGCGCCCGACCTTCGGCGACCCGGCGATCTACCGACGTGTGGGGCTCGTCCCCGAGCGCGAGGCCGTCTTCCCGTATCTCACGGCCCGCGAGTTCGTCCGCCTCAGCGCCCAGCTCCAGGGCCTGCCCCTCGGGAGCGGTGCCGTCGACCGGGCACTCGAACGGGTCGAGCTCTCGATGGCCGCGGACCGCGAGCTGGCCACGTACTCCAAGGGCATGCGCCAGCGCGCCAAGGTCGCTGCCGCGCTCGTCCACGACCCGGCGGTCCTCGTGCTCGACGAGCCCTTCAACGGGATGGACCCACGCCAGCGCCTCCACATGATGGCCCTGCTCCGGGAGTTCGCGGACGCCGGCCGGGTGATCCTCTTCTCGTCGCACATCCTGGAGGAGGTGGAGCGAGTCGCCGAACGGGTCCTCGTGGTGGTTTCGGGCCGCCTCGCCGCGTCGGGGGACTTCCGCGAGATTCGCCGGTTGATGACCGATCGCCCGCACTCGTTCACGCTCCGGACGTCGGACGACCGGGCGCTGGCCGTCCGGCTGGCCGGCCGGCCCATGGTGTCGGGCCTGGCGCTCGAGGACGGTCGCCTCGACGTTCGAACCGCCGACTACGCCGCGTTCACGCGCGAGCTGCCCGGGCTGGCTCGTGATGCCGGCGTCTCGATCTTCGAGCTTTCGCCGGCGGACGAATCGCTCGAGTCGGTCTTCGACTACCTGGTGCGAGGGTGAGCGGCGGCGTCCCATCGCCCGACCGTTCCCCGGTGCCGGGCTGGCCGGCCGCGGCGCCCTCGCCGCCACCCCTGCCGCGCCACCCGTCCGGTCCCGTGCTCGGTCTGTCGGTCCTGGGCCCGCTGGTCGACGTCACGATTCGGGGCCTGCTGGGGCGCCGCCGGATCCTCCTGGTGGGCCTCCTCGCGATGTCGCCGGTCGGCGTCGCGCTCGTCCTCGTCCTCGGCGGCGGATCGGGAGCATCTGCCGAGGACCTGCGACAGCTCTACGACTCGCTCGTGATGACGACGGTCGTGCCCCTCGTGGCGCTGATCCTGGGCACGACAGCGATCGGCGCCGAGATCGACGACGGGACCGTGATCCACCTGCTGGCCCGGCCGATCGGCCGCGGCTGGATCCTGCTCGCCAAGGTGCTCGTCGCGGCGGCCAGCGGCGTGCTGCTGTGCGGAACCTCGGCGCTGCTGACGGGCCTCCTCCTGGTAGGGCTCGATGTTCCGCGCCTCGTGCTGGGCATGCTCGGCGGCACGTCGGTCGCGATGATCGCCTACACGGCGGTCTTCGTGACGCTCTCCGTCTGGTCGGGACGGGCGCTCATCGTCGGGCTGGGCTACGTCCTGCTCTGGGAGGGGTTCATCGCGTCGTTCTTCTCGGGAACCCGGCTCCTGTCGATCCGCGAGTACGGGCTGGCCGCCGCGGCCGGGATCGCGGGCCCAGACGCGGGCTCGCTTGCCGGGGACGTGGCCCCGGCGCTCGGCCTGGCCCTGGCGGCGGTCGTGACCGGCGTGGCGTTCTTCCTCGGAGCGCGGCGCCTGGCGCGCTTCGAGATCTCCGACGCGGAGTAGGCGGGCAGCCGCTCGGCGCGCCGTGCGCGAGGACGCGGCGTCGGCACGGGCCGCTCACCGTGGCCCCGATCGGTGGCAGCGACGCCCTCGACCCGCACCCATCGCGCGCGGCCCGTACAATCCGGCCCGATGGCGAAGCCCCACCTGCCCGGTCACAGGCGCGCCCGCCCCGGAGGACAGGCTGGCGTCGGCCCCGCCGGCGCGCCCCGCGAACCGCTCGGCGCCGACGCCGCGGAGGCGGCGGAAGCGGCGGCCGAGGCGGAGGCTGCCGCGTGGGTCGAGGAGTCCTGGAACCTTCCTCCCGGCGACGGGCCCGGCTGGTTCCGCGACGACGCGCTCGCGGAGGCAGAGGACACCGGGGTCAGCGCAGCTCCGGGCGTGGCGGAGGCGACGCCGCCGGCGGCTGAACCGCCGTCGCCGCCGGCGGCCGGGGCAACCCTCGCCGAGGAGGCCGGCGAAACACCAGGCGAGGCGGAAGCCACCCCGGGCGCGACGGCTGGAACCCCCCCGATGGCCGAGACAACCCCGGGCGTGGCGGTCGAAGCGACCCTCGGCGCGGCCGGGGCAACCCTCGCCGAGGAAACCGGGGTCGCCGCGCCTGGACAGCCCGAGGCCGGTGACGCGGAATCCACGCATGACGCGGAGGGCAGGGGTGCGGGGGATGCGCCCGGGACGGAAGACGCTGACGCCCCTCCGGCGCCGGGGACGATCTACCGCACGGTTCCGCCTCTTCCCGAGGACGCCGTCCCATACCCCCGGCGGCGATCACCGCTCGTCTCGCTCGTCGTCGGCCTGCTGATCCTGGTCGTCGTGGGCGCCGGTGGCTTCGCCATCGGCATGGCCCTGCCACTCCTCATCCCGCTGCCGGCGGGAAGCATCTCCGCCGTTTCGCCGGCCCCGACGACCGGATCGACGCCGGCCCCGACGGCCGGATCGACGGCGGCACCCGGGGTTCCATCGGCCGGCGCGTCGTCGACCGCGGGCGCGCCGGGCACGCCGTCGTCCAGCTTGGCTCCGACGCCCGGCGCAACGCCGCTGATCTATGTGGTGCAGCGCGGCGACCAGCTCGGTCGGATCGCCCAGTCGTTCGGCCTCACGCTCCAGGCGCTCCAGGCGGCCAACGGCATCGCCAACCCGAACCTGATCGTCACCGGTCAGAGGCTCGTGATCCCGTCGCCGGGCGCCTCACCGGGTGTTTCGCCCGTCCCGTCGGCAACAGCCGCTCCGTGAGCCCCGGCCGGCCGCCCGCGGCTGGCCGGGGCTAGCTCGACGGGCCGTCCCCCTCCACCAGCACGACCTCCTCGGCCGGGACCAGGTCGACGTACAGGCGACCAGTGAGGTGGTCGATCTCGTGCAGGATCGCCCGCGCCTCGAGCCCCGACCGCCGAACGCGCACCAGGTTGCCGGCCAGGTCCTGCGCCCGCACGATCACCTCGGCGGCCCGCAGCACGCGCGCGACGCGCCCGGGAACCGACAGGCAGCCCTCCCAGCCCACCTGGCCCCCCGATGCCCGAACGAGCACCGGGTTCGCGAGCTGGAGCAGGCGGCCCTCCACCTCGATGATCACGAGGGCAAGTGGCTCACCGACCTGGGGCGCGGCAAGCCCAAGCCCGTGAGCAGATCGCATCGTGGTGAGCATCTCGTCCGCGAGGCGCCGAATCCCGGGGTCGGGGACGCGGATCCTGCGGGCGGCGAGGCGGAGCCGCGGATCCGGGAGGACGAGGATCCGGCGCGTCAGAGCGCGGGCCGCGTCGGTTCGTCCGTGCGTCGGAGTCCCCGCCGGAGGGCGGCGACCACCGTGGAGGTGCGCGTGCGCGTGCGCGCGAGCCCGGCCAGGCCGTCGGTGCCGATCGTCAGCCCGGCCGCCCGGACCCGGGCGCCATGACCGGCGCCTCGATGATCCCGGCCGGTGGTGCCCACGCTGCCGCGGCAGCCAGCGGGTCGTCCGCCAGGTCACCGGGCCCGGGATGGCCGTCGACGAGGTGACCGTCGACGTGCGGCTCGTCCGCGGCATGGGGGTGCGAGTGCCGGACGCCGCCGTGCTCGTGCAGGTGCTCGTGGATCAAATTGGCGGCGATGAGCAGGTCGCGGTTGCCCAGTATCTCGGCGGGTGCGCCGTCGGCATGGACGCGCCGGTCCTCGCCCAGGACCACCACGCGGTCCGCGATGACCGGGACGATGTCCAACTCGTGGGTTGCCGTGATGACGGTGCGGCCCGCCTCGCCCAGCCGCCGGATCAGGTTCACCAGGACCCACTTCGTGCGCGGGTCGAGGGCCGCCGTGGGTTCGTCGAGGAGCACGACGTGGGGGCGCAGCGACAGGACCGACGCGATTGCCGCCCGCTTCTTCTCGCCCCCGGAGAGCTCGAACGGCGCCCGGTTGGCCAGATGGCGGATCTCCATCAGCCCGAGCGCCTCGTCGCAGCGGGCCGCGACCTCGTCGCGCGCGAGTCCCAGCTGGAGCGGCCCGAAGGCCACGTCGTCCATCACGGTGGCGCTGAAGAGCTGGATGTCGGGGTCCTGGAAGACGAGGCCGACCTCCCGATGGAAGCGGAACGCGTCGAACCCGTCGACCACCGCGGCGATGTCCAGGCCGAGCGCCCGCAGTCGGCCGCCGGTCGGCGCGATGATCCCGTCGAGGATCTTGAGGAGGGTGGACTTCCCGGACCCGTTCGCCCCGAGCAGCACGACCTGCTCGCCCGGCCGGACCACGAGGTCGATCCCGTCGAGCGCGACCTGCCGGTTGTTGTAGGTGTAGTGGACGCCGGACAGCTCGAAGATCGGCTCGACGGCGGTCCCGGGCAGCGGGGTCTCGGTCACGGCAGGAGGTGCCCGAAGAGCACGGCCGTGGCGGCGAGGGCCACCGCGCCGCCGAGGGCCGCCCAGTCCGCGGCAGCCATCCGGTAGAACGTGAGCGCCCGCATCTCGCCCGAGAAGCCGCGCGCCAGCATGGCGGCATAGACGTCGTTGCTCATCTTGAAGGCCCGGCTCATGAGGTTGCCCATCGTGCCGCTGATCCAGCGCCGCTGTTCCTTCCCCGACGTCCGTGCCACCACCCGGCTCTTCCGTGCCAGGAGGATCCCGTTCGTGGTGTGGAGGAAGAGGAAGATGTAGCGATAGGTCATCGACAGGATCAGCACGAAGACCTGCGGCACGCGCACGGAGCGCAGGCTCTTGAGGATGTCCGCCCACGGCGTCGTCATGACCAGGAGCGCCGCCAGCGAGACGGAGACGCCGACTCGCGCCACGAACAGCACGGCCCCGGCAAGTCCGTTGTCGGACGGCGCGACGTGGAGCGGCCCGATCACCAGGTCGAACAGGCGGGGGCCGGGGACCATGAAGATGGCGGGGATCACGACGATGCCCGCGAAGAACGGGATGCCCAGCCAGACGCGCTTCACGAAGAACGAGAACGGCACCCGGCTGGCCCGGGCGGCGAGCAGGATCGTCCCGTAGATCGCCGCCAGGACGCCAACCGACGCGGTGAGGCTGGCCGCAAGCACGAGCGCCAGGAACATCCCGAGCTTGGCGCGCGGATCGCGCCGCTGCAGCCACCCGTCCATGCGGGCGTGCTGCTCGGTGAAGACGGCGTGCTCGATGGACTCGGTGATGCCGCCCAGCGTCTGCTCCAGCCACCCCACCCGGCCCTCGGGGCGCGCGGCGCCACAGCCCAGCCTGCCGGTCGCGGCGCGCGGCTGGTCCGGTGCGACGGGCGCGACGGCCGTCATGCGCCGACGCCTCCGGCGGCCTCTCCCGGCGCGACGTGGCGCCCGGCCCCCGTGTCGTCCGGCAGGTCGTCCGCCGTCGCGCTGCCCCGAAGCAGGCGGGCGAGGAGCAGGACGAGGCCACCCACGAGCAGGATCCCGATGATCCCCGCCAGCTGATAGCCGACGGCCGCGTGCCAGAGTGCCCCGTTCGCGCCGCTGAAGAACGGCAGCGGGATCTCGTAGCCCGAGAGGGGAGCGCTGAAGATGCCCGACAGGTCGTGGAGCCCTTTCGGGATGTAGCCGAACGCGGCTTGGACATCCTCCGTGCTGCCTTCTCCGTAGGCGAACCCGGGGGCGATCAGGCCGAGCGGGGCGATGACCGCGACCATGGTGAACGCGGATCCGACACGCTTCAGTCGGCGCGGCAGCACGAGATAGGCCAGCGGCACGGCCACCACCGCGATGACGGCCGTGATGAGGAGCATCGTCGCGACGTCCGCCCAGTTGACCACCGACCAGTCCGCACCGAAGAGCCGCCCGGGGTCCCCACCGCCGATGACGAGCCCGACGGCGCCGAGCACGACGACCGCCAGCGCGCCCACTCCGACCAGGACCTGCCAGTAGGGTCGCGCCGGGGCCTCGCCGTCCTCCGTGACGCCCGGCGCGTACACGCTGCGCAGCGACGTGAGGTACGCCGGATGGCGCTTCTGGAGATAGGCGACCCCGAGGAACGTGATGATTCCCTCCACGATGGAGGCGCCGAACGCGTGGGCAAGGAGCATCGCGGGGATCGCGGCGTTGAGGTCGTAGGGCGAATACAGCGGCTTCCCGGCCGCATCGTGGAAGAGGATCGGCTGGATGCCCAGCTCGATGCCGACGGCGAGCGCGGCCACGGTGATTCCGATGTACGCGGCGATCCCGGCTGCCACCGCCCGCCGGGTGGAGAGAAGCGGCGCGCGGCCCGCCAGGAGGCGGTACGCCGCGTAGCCGACGAACGGCAGGATGATTGCCATGTTCAGCGCGTTGGCGAAGATCGCGAGGATCCCGCCATCGCCGAAGAAGAGCGCCTGGATGATGAGCGCGACGCTGACGGCGATCACCGCGGCCCAGGGTCCCAGCACGATCGCGATCAGCGTTCCCCCGACCCCGTGGGCGGTCGTGCCGCCGGGCACGGGCACGTTGAACATCATGATCGTGAAGCTCAGCGCCGCGAAGATGGCGAGGAGCGGGATGGTCCGGTGATTGAGGATCGCCTTGACCTTCTGGGTGGCGATCCCCCAGACGGGCAGCGTCGCGGCACCGATTCCGATGGAGACGACCGGGCTCAGGTAGCCGTCGGGGATGTGCATGGATCGCTCCCGTGGAGACCGCTCGCGCGGGCGGTGCTGGTCAACCCTTCGCGGTACGCGGAGTGTAGTTGCCAATCGATGTTGCTGCAATACGTTGCAATAACGACACTCGACAGCCGTTCGCCCTACACTTCGCGCCATGCAGCCAGCCGGATCGCCGGACGCGCCAGCGTCGCGCGCCGATGACATCGACGGATGGGAGTCCGTGCGCGAGCGGCTGCACGCTCGCGGCCTGCGCTGGACGCCACAGCGGCGGGCGCTCGTCACGGTGCTCTCGCGGACGCACGGCCACGTGACGGGCGCCGTCCTCGTCGAGCGCTGCCGCGAGCAGGATCCGTCAACGACACCGTCGACGGTCTATCGGACGCTGGAGGTCCTCGAGGAGCTGGGCATCGTGCGCCATGGCCACGGGCCGGACGGGCGTCAGCAATACCACGTGCTCCCGGACGCGGAGCACGGGCACCTCCACTGCCGGGCCTGCGGCGGCGCCTGGGAGATCAGCGCCGACGAGGCCGCCTCGATCGTTGCAGCCCTGGAGTCGGGCCGGGGCTTCGCGGTCGACCTCTCCCACGTCACAATCGTGGGCCGCTGCCGCGACTGTCGCTGAGCCCTCCGGCGGTCCGGGGGTTAGGGCGAGCCGGCTTCGTCCGGGTTCGGGACGCCCAGGATGTTGAAGCCGCCGTCGACGTGGATCGTCTCGCCGGTGACCTGCCGGGAAAGGTCGGACGCCAGCCACACGGCCGCGCCGGCCACGTCGCCGGGGGTGATGTTCGCGCGCAGCGGCGCCACGTCGCGGAACCCGCCGTACATCTCCTTGAAGCCGGCGATCCCGTGGGCAGCCAGCGTTCGCACCGGACCGGCCGAGATCGCGTTCACGCGGATGCCATCCGGCCCGAGGTCCGCGGCGAGATAGCGCACGCACGCCTCCAGGGCTGCCTTCGCCACGCCCATCACGTTGTAGTGCGCGACGACCTTCTCGGCGCCGTAGTAGCTCAGGGTGAGGATGCTCGAGCCCGGCGCAAGGTGTGGCCGCGCCTCGCGCGCGAGCGCGACCAGCGAGTAGGCGCTCACGTCGAGCGCCAGGGCGAAGCCGTCGCGCGACGTGTCGACGAAGTGGCCGTCGAGGTCGGAGCGGTCGGCGAAGGCGAGGGCGTGGACCAGGATGTCGAGCCGGCCGACCTCCGCGCCCCAGCGATCGAAGACGGCCCGGACCTGCGCGTCGTCGCGGACGTCGCATGGCTCGATGAACGTCGAGCCAATCCGCGCGGCCAGCGGGCGAACCCGCCTGTCGAGCAGGCTCTCCATGGAGCTGAAGCCCACCGATGCGCCGTGCTCGTGGAGCGCCTGCGCGATGCCCCAGGCGATCGAATGGTCGTTCGCGACGCCGAAGATGAGCGCGGTCTTGCCATCGAGCAGGCCCATCGGTCGCTGTCCTCCCTTGCAGCCGGGCACGCCCACGACAACCGCAGGCACGTTCGCGACATCCTACCCGGGGAGCCGCGGTCGGCCCTTCGGGGCACCGGCGCCACGCCGCGACACGGGGTTGGCGTTGCGGCTCCGGGCTCCCCGAACGTGGCAGCGGTCGGTTCGTGGCGGGCCGACCCGGGGCTTGGTACTGTCGCGTCGATGCCCGCGACACCGCCCCACGCCGACGCGCCTGCCGTGCCCCCCGCGCTGCGGCGTGCCCTCGCCGGCGTCGCGGCCTTCGTGCTCGATGCCGACGGCGTGCTGGTCATGCAGGGCGCAGACCTGCCCGGCGCTCGGGCGGCCCTCGAGACGCTCCGCGCGCGGGGCATCCCGTTCCGGGTCGCCACGAACTACTCGTCGGCCCATCGAAGCACGCTCGCCGCGCGATTCCGGGCCGCCGGGCTGCCGGTCAGCGAGGATCGGATCGTCACCGCGGCGAGCGCAACCGCGGCGCTCACGGCCGCCCGGTATCCGGGCCGGCCACTCTTCGTGATCACGAAGCCGGATGGCCGCCGGGAGTTCGAGGGCCAGCAGCTCATGGGTTTCGACGACGCGGACGCGCCCGGCGCCCGGGCCGCTGCCGTCGTCATCGGGGACGGCGAGGATGACCTGAGCTACGCGAACCTCGACCGTGCCTTCCGGCTCATCCGCGGCGGAGCCGCGCTCCTCGCGATGCACCGGAACCCGTGGTGGTTCACGTCCCGAGGCCCGACCCTCGACAGCGGCGGGTTCGTGGCCGCGCTCGAGTATGCGACCGGGACCCGGGCGCTCATCTGCGGCAAGCCCGGCCCGATCATGTTTCGGGCGGCGCTGGCCGGCCTGGCCGCGGACCTCGGGCGCCGCGTCGCGGCGCGAGACGTTGCCATGGTCGGCGACGATCCGGTCCAGGACATCGCGGGTGCACGCCGGGTCGGCCTGCGCGGCATCCTGGTCCTGACCGGCAAGACGGACGCGGCCGCCGCCGCAGCGCTCGAGAACGCGGCGCCATCGGGAGTCGGGGCGCGCCGCTCGCGGGCGATCCCGGACGCGGTGGCGCCCTCGCTGGCGGACGTCGTCGCCGCGCTAGACTGACCGCCACCGGACCGCAGCCTGCGGCATCCGGGCGCCGTCCCGATCGTGCTCGCGGATCCATCCGCCACGAGGCGAGTCGGCGTCCGCCCCGCCGCTCCCGTGCCTGAGGGGGATCGCCGATGACCGAGCGGATCAAGATCACGTACGCGACGCTCCGCAATGACAACGAGGAGCTGCACGCGCTGTACGAGGCGGGTGTCGCGCGAGCCAGGGCCCGCCTGGGCGCCCACCACCGGAACCTCGTCGACGGCGTCGCTCGCGACGGGGCAGGGACCTTCGAGCTACGCTCGCCGATCGACGACCGGGTGCTCGTGGGCACGTTCGCCAGGGGAACCGCCGGCGACGCCCGCGACGCGATCTCCGCGGCGAGGGCTGCCCAGCCGGCCTGGCGCGCGATGCCATGGCGAGAGCGCCTGGCCATCCTGCGGCGGGCGGCCGAGCTGATCTCCGAACGCCAGATGGAGTACGCGGCCGTCATGGCGATCGAGGTCGGCAAGAACCGCCTCGAGGCGCTCGGCGAGGTCGAGGAAGCCGCCGATCTCCTGCGCTATTACGCGGACATCTTCGAGCGCAACGACGGCTATGACCACCCGATGGACAACCTGGGGGACCCGGCGGTTCACACCCGCTCGATCCTCCGTCCGTTCGGGGTCTTCGCCGTCATCAGCCCGTTCAACTTCCCGATGGCGCTCGCCGCCGGCCCGACGGCAGGCGCCCTCGCCGGGGGCAACACCGTCGTCTTCAAGCCCGCCTCGGCCGGCGCGATGAGCGGCTCCCTGCTGGCCGAGACGCTCTCGGACGCGGGCATTCCGGCCGGCGTCTTCAACCTGGTCATGGGACCGGGCTCCACGGTCGGCGAGGAGCTCCAGGTCAACCCGGGCGTCGACGGGATCGTCTTCACCGGGTCGTTCGAGGTCGGCTTCGCGCTCTTCCAGCGCTTCTCCACGCGGTTCCCGCGGCCCTGCATCGTGGAGATGGGCGGCAAGAACCCGGCCATCGTCACCGCGCGAGCGGACCTCGAGGAGGCCGCCGAGGGAATCATGCGTTCGGCTTTCGGCTACGGCGGCCAGAAGTGCTCTGCCAACAGCCGGGTGTACGTGGAACGGCCGGTCCGTGACGAGCTCGTCCGCCTGCTGGCCCAGAAGACGGAGAAGATCACGATCGGGGACCCGCTGGAGCGCGAGAACTGGCTTGGCCCGCTGATCGACGCGAGCGCCGTGCAGCGCCACCAGCGGGCCGTGGCGGAGGCGCGCCGGGACGGCCGTGTCCACGTGGGGGGAGAGCACCTGACCGAGGGCGATCTCGGCCACGGCTTCTACGTCGAGCCGACCGTCGTGGAGGTCCCGGCCGCGCACCGGCTCTTCCAGGATGAGCTGTTCGTGCCGCTGACCGCCGTCGCCGCGGTCGATTCACTCGACGAGGCGATCGCGCTCGCGAACGAGAGTCCGTTCGGCCTGACGGCCGGCGTCTACAGCGAGGATCCCGGCGAGGTCGAGCGGTTCCTCGATCGCATCGAGGCGGGCGCCGTGTACGTGAACCGGCGCGCGGGCGCGACGACCGGCGCGTGGCCGGGCGTCCAGCCGTTCGGCGGCTGGAAGGCGTCGGGCAGCACCGGCAAGGCCGGTCTCTCGATGTACTACCCGGCCCAGTTCCTGCGCGAGCAGAGCCACACCGTCGTCGACTGACCTCCCGCCGCCACCTCGGGCCCGGCTATACTCGCGGTATCCAGTCTGCATACTTTCTATGCGTCCGAACCGGGAGCCAGTCCGCGGCCGAACGCCCGCCGTCGCCGGGAGGTACACGATGAGCCACGTGGCGGTCCGCGAAGTCGATCCGGTCGACGCGTCCGCGGTGCCGGACGCGGGGTTCGACGCGCCCCACCTCGTGACGGAGCTTCCGGGCCCGAAGGCCCGCGCCCACATCGCATTCGACGAGCGCTACACCTCACCGTCGCTGCCGCGCGCCTACCCGATCGTGCCCGTCCGCGGACGCGGGTCGGTCATCGAGGACATCGACGGCAACCGGTTCCTCGACTTCTGCGCGGGGATCGCAGTCAACGCGACCGGCCACGCGCACCCCCGCGTGGTGGCGGCGATCGCCCAGCAGGCCGCGGAGCTGCTCCACTACAGCGCCTCGGACTTCTACCTGCCGATCTACGCGCACCTGGCGGCGGAGCTGGAGCGGATCTCGCCCTTCCACGGCCCAAGCCGGGTCTTCCTGGGCAACTCGGGGACCGAGGTCGTGGAGGCCGCGATCAAGCTGGCCCGCTATTGGACCGGGCGACCCTACGTGGTCGGCTTCCTGGGGGGCTTCCACGGTCGCACGTACGGGAGCGTCAGCCTGACGGCGTCCAAGGCCAAGTATCACGCCCATTTTGGCCCGCTGCTGCCGGGCGTCTACCACGTGCCATTCGGGTCGGCGGGCCTCGACGAGCTCGAGCAGCGCGTCTTCCATCGCCTCGTGCCCGCGAACGAGGTCGCCGCGATCGTCGTCGAGCCGATCCAGGGCGAAGGCGGAATCCAGGTCCCGGACGACGCGTTCCTTCCCCGCCTGCGCCGGATCTGCGATCAGCACGGGATCCTGCTCGTGGCCGACGAGGTGCAGAGCGGCATGGGCCGGACCGGGCGGATGTGGGCCGTCCAGCACTGGGGCGTCGAGCCGGACGTCATCCTGACCGCCAAGGGGCTTGCCTCCGGGATGCCGATCGGCGCGATGATCGCCCGGGAGCACCTGATGACGTGGTCGGCGGGAGCGCATGGTTCCACCTTCGGCGGCAACCCGGTGAGCTGCGCGGCGGCGCTGGCCACGATCATGCTCCTCGAGGACGGCCTGATCGAGAACGCGGCCGAGCGCGGCGAGCAGGTCCGGGCCGCGCTGCGGCCACTCCTGGCAGCGTTCCCTGAGCATGTCCGGGACGTGCGGGGCAAGGGGCTCCTCGTCGGTGTCCAGTTCGACTCGGGTGCCACGGCCGCGGCCGTTGAGCACGCCGCGTTCGAACGCGGGCTGATGGTGCTCACGGCCGGAGATGACGTCGTGCGGATCTCGCCGCCGCTCGTCATCACCGAGCGCGAGACGGCCACCGGCTGCCGGGTCTTCGCGGAGGCCGTCGCCGCCGTCGCCGGCCGCTGAGGCGTCCCGGTGTCCGGCTCCAAGGTCGCCAGCATGCGCGACGCCATCGCAACGCTCGTCTGCGACGGCGATACGGTCGCGATCGAGGGCTTCACGCACCTGATCAGCTTCGCCGCTGGTCACGAGATCATTAGGCAGCGCCGCCGCGATCTCGTGCTTGCCCGGATGACGCCGGACCTGATCTACGACCAGATGGTGGCGGCCGGCGTCGCCCGCAGGCTGATCTTCAGTTGGCTCGGCAATCCCGGCGTCGGCGGGCTGAATGCCATCCGACGCGTCACCGAGGGCGCCGACGCCTCGCTCGAGCTGGAGGAGTACAGCCACTTCGGGATGGTGGCGCGCTACACGGCCGGCGCGGCGAACCTCCCCTTCATGCCGCTGCGCTCCTACTTCGAGTCGGACCTGCCGCGGGTCAATCCGCTGATCCGGCCGATCGCGAGCCCGTACGGCGATGGCACCGTCTACGCGGTGCCGCCACTCAAGCCGGACGTCACGGTGATCCATGCCCAGCGCGCGGACGCCGCCGGCAACACGCAGGTCTGGGGGCTGCTCGGTTGCCAGAAGGAGGCGGCGTTCGCGGCGCGGCGGGTGATCGTGGTCGTGGAGGAGCTCGTCGACGAAGCCGTGATCCGGGCGGATCCCAACCGGACCATCGTGCCCGGCATCGTCGTCGATGCCGTGGTGGTGGAGCCGTGGGGAGCCCACCCGTCCTACGTCCAGGGACGCTACGACCGGGATAACCGCTTCTACCGGGACTGGGACCCGATCAGCCGGGACCCCGCCGCCACCGACGCGTGGCTGCGCGAGTGGGTCTACGACCTGGACGGCCGCGCGGCCTACGCCGAGAAGCTCGGCCAGGAGCGCCTCGACTCGCTCCGGCCCAGTGGTTCCGCGCCCTCGGGCGCCGTCGACTACGGGGAGTACCGCTGATGACGGCAGGGCGGCCGGGCACCGGCGGCGCGGACGCCGGCTTCACGAAGTCCGAGATGATGATCGTCGCCGCTGCCCGCGAGCTCGCCGGCCAGCGCGTCTGCTTCGTCGGCGTCGGCCTCCCGAACATCGCGGTCAATCTCGCCAAACGGACCGTTGCCCCGGAGATGGAGCTGGTCTACGAGGCCGGCGTATTCGGCGCTCGGCCGGCGCGCCTGCCGCTCTCGATCGGCGACCCCACCATCGTGACCGGCGCCACGGCCGTCACGAGCATGTGGGAGCTGTTCGCCTACTACCTGCAGGGCGGCCTGATCGACGTGGGCTTCCTGGGCGCCGCCCAGATCGACCGGTTCGGCAACATCAACACCACCGTGATCGGGGACTACACCCGGCCGAAGACCCGGCTGCCCGGGTCGGGCGGCGCCTGCGAGATCGCCATCAACGCGCGCCAGATCTTCGTGATCATGCGCCAGTCCGCGCGCTCGTTCGTGGACCGGATCGACTTCCGGACCTCGCCGGGGAACCTCGGGGGCGCGGAGAAGTCGGAGCGGATCCGGCGCGAGCAGGGCTGGCTGGGCCGGGGCCCGTCCGTCGTGGTCACGGACCTCGGGATCTGGCACTTCGACGAGACCGGCGAGATGCGCCTGGACTTCCTCCACCCGGGCGCCACGCTCGACGAGGTCCGCGCGACGCTCGGCTGGGCGCCGCACGTCTCCGCCTCGCTGGCGCCCACGCCCGCGCCGACGGAGGAGGAGCTCCGCCTCATCCGCGACGAGCTGGACCCGGAGGGGATGTACACGAAGTAAGGGAGCGGCGCCCGGCGCCACGGGCTCGCCCGCGACCGCGACGGGCTGGCCCGCTAGCTCGACGGGCTGGAGAGAACGTGCGTGGGCCGCACGACCATCACCGGGCACCCGGCGTGCCGGACCACGTGGTCGGAGACGCTGCCCAGGAAGAGTCGCCCGACCGCGCCGCGCTCGTGGGTGCCCACCACGATCAGGTCAGCGTGCTCGGCTGCCGCGGCCTCCACGATCGCTTCGCCGGCGTCGCCATCCCAGGTCATGCCGGCAGCGTTGGCGCCCGCGGCGCGTGCGCGCTGGGCGACGCGCTCCACTGCGAGGACGCGGGCGGACCGGACCTCGGGCGAACCGGAGCACGCGGAGACCACGATCAACCGGCTGCCCAGCCGCGCCGCCAGCTCGATCGCCTGCTCCTCCGCGGCGTGGGACGCGCGCGAGGCATCGGTCGCGAGAAGGATCGTCTCGATTCGGGACATCGGTCTCCGCGGCCTCCTGCGGATCGCCGGGACGGCGTTCGCTACCCGCCCGGGTACCTCGCTGCGAGGGCTGTTGCGCTGCGCCGGGCTGCCGAGGTGGAAGGGCCGGACGCATCGTGGCTCGCCACGCCATCCATGAGGCGGCATGCTACCTGCCCGGAGGCCCGCCCCCGATGGGGCATTTGTCACAATCGGGCGGGTCCGAGGGGCAAAACATATGCGCATGCGTGCACCAAGGGTCCGCCGCCGCGCGGCCCGCGCGCGGTCGGCGCCGCGTGCCTCCGCCTGCTACGCTCGCGGCTGTGACCGACGCCGCCGCGCCTCGCGCCGCCGATCCCGACGGGCCTCCTCCGAGCCATCGCGCCGAAGGGGCCGATGGGACCTCCCCGCGCGCCACCGCGCCCGACGGCGCGCCGGCCAGGACCACCGCCGGTTTCTCCGATCAGCGGCTGGCCGCGTTCGACGCCTCGATCCGCGCCATGGCGACGGTCCTGTCCGTCGACCGCATCCTCCAGGTCATCGTGGATCGCGTGCGCGAGCTCGTCGGGGCGGGATACGCCGCCCTCGGGGTCGTCGACGCGGAGGGCGTCATCGAGGAGTTCATCACGAGCGGGATGTCGCGCCTGGAACGGTCGCGGATCGGGGCACCTCCGCGCGGCCACGGGATCCTGGGGCTGATCATCCGCGAGAACCGGTCGTACCGGCTCGCCGACCTGATGGAGGATCCCCGCCGCTACGGCTTCCCGCCCCATCACCCGGAGATGCACGCGTTCCTCGGCGTGCCGGTGACCATTCACGGCCGGACCATCGGCAATCTCTACCTGACGGAAAAGGCCGGCGGGTTCAGCGAGGCGGATGAGCAGCTGGTGGAGCTGTTCGCCGGCCACGCCGCGATCGCGATGGAGAACGCCCGCCTCCACGACCAGGTGCAGCGGCTTGCAGTCGTCGAGGAGCGCGAGCGGATCGGCCGCGACCTCCACGACGGCGTCATCCAGTCCATCTACGCCGTCGGCCTGTCGCTTGAGGATGTCCCGGACCTGATGGTGGAGGAGCCCGCCGAGGCGAGCCGGCGCGTCGAGCGGGCCATCGAGAGCCTCGACCAGACGATCCGCGACATCCGCAACTTCATCTTCGGGCTCCGTCCCCAGCTGCTCGACGGGGTGGAGATGGTCGAAGGGCTGGCGGCCCTCGCCGACGAGTTCCGGGTCAACACGATGGTCGACGTGGAGCTGCGCGCGGGCGCGGAGGCGGACGCCAACTCGCTGGACCCGGAGCGAACCCTGGAGGTCCTGTCGGTGGTGCGCGAAGCGCTCAGCAACATCGCGCGGCACGCCCGGGCAACCCGGGCGGAGGTGCTGGTCGCGAGCGACGGGGGCGGGATCACGGTGACGGTCAGCGACAACGGCGTCGGGTTCGATCCGGATGCCCCGCGCGGTCTCGGGCACCTGGGACTCGCCAATATGGACGCGCGGATGACCGGCATCGGCGGGACGCTCAGCGTCGAAAGCTCACGCGATCGCGGGACGCGTATCATCGCCCATGTTCCCCGTGACCCCTCGGTCGGCGAGACAGAGGACGACCCGGAGACGTGAAACGGAACGGAGGCCCACCTCGACCATGACGGAGCAGCCCGAACCGCGTCCCCTTCGCCTGCTCGTCGTGGACGACCACGAGGTCGTGCGGCAGGGCCTCGTTGCGCTCATCGACCGCCGCGAGAAGTTCCAAGTGGTCGCCGAGGCGGGCACGGTCGCGGAAGCCCTCGACGCGGCGCGCCGCTTCCAGCCCGACCTCGTGATCATGGACGTCCGGCTTCCCGACGGTTCCGGGATCGAGGCGTGCCGCGAGATCCGGGCCGAGCTCCCCGCGACCCGCGTGGTGATGCTGACGAGCTACCCCGACGAGGAGGCGGTCCTCTCGGCGATCATCGCCGGCGCATCCGGGTACCTGCTCAAGCAGGTCCGGGCGCGCGACCTGGTCATCGCCCTGGAGGCGGTCGGCCGGGGCGAATCGCTGCTGGACCCGGCGGTGACCGAGAAGGTCCTCGAGCGCGTCCGGAGGATCGCGTCGGGGACCTACACGGACGAGCTCGCCCAGCTCACCGCCCAGGAGCAGAAGATCCTCCAGCTCGTGGCCGAGGGCAAGACGAACAAGGAGATCGCCTCGGAGGTCTTCCTGTCCGACAAGACGGTCAAGAACTACGTCAGCTCGATCCTCTCGAAGCTCAACCTGCAGCGGCGCGCCCAGGCGGCGGCCTTTGTCGCCAAGCACCGGCTCCCCGGCTCGGGCACGTAGCGCGCGCTCGCCCGCCGCGATGCGTCGCGAAGATCCAAGTCTGCGGCCATGAAGCCCGTCAGTGCCGCCGAGGCGGTCGAGGCAATCCGCTCCGGCGACCGGGTCTATGTCCAGTGCGCTGCCGCCGCACCGTCCGTCCTGCTCGACGCGCTCGTCCAGCGCGCCCCCGAGCTGCGCGACGTGGAGATCGTCCACCTCCACATCGAGGGGCCCGGCCCGCACCTGGCCCCGGAGATGGCCGGCCACTTCCGCCACACGGCCCTCTTCATCGGCCCGAACGCCCGCGCCGCCGTGAACGAGGGCCGGGCCGACTTCGTGCCCGTCTTCCTCTCGGACGTGCCGCACCTGTTCGATGCGGGCCTGCTTCCGCTCGACGTGGTGCTCTGCAACGTCTCGATGCCGGACGAGCACGGGTACTGCTCGCTCGGGACGGCCGTCGAGGCGATGCAGGCCGCGATCCGGTCCTCGACGACCGTGATCGCCCAGCTCAACGCGGCGATGCCGCGGACCCTGGGCGAGAGCTTCATCCACGTCTCGCAGATCGACTACGCGGTCGAGGTCGAGGTGCCGCCCTACCTGGTGCCGGCCGGCGAGATCGACCCCGTGGAGCGCCGGATCGGCGAGTTCGTCGCGGAGATGGTTCCGGACGGCGCAACGCTCCAGATGGGGATCGGCGCCATTCCCAACGCGGTCGCGCTGTTCCTCCGCGACAAGCACGACCTGGGCATCCACACGGAGCTGATGACCGACCCGGTCGTGGACCTCGTGGAGGCGGGCGCCGTGACCGGGCTGGCCAAGGAGCGCAACCGCGGCAAGATCGTGGCCACCTTCATGATGGGGACCGAGAAGCTGTACCGGTTCGCGCACGACAATCCGATGGTCGAGATGCGCGCCTGCGACTTCACGAACGACACCCACGTGATCCGCAGCTTCCGCCGGATGACCGCCATCAACTCGGCGATCGCGATCGACCTGACCGGCCAGGTCTGCGCGGACTCGATCGGCTGGCGTCTCTACAGCGGAGTCGGCGGGCAGATGGACTTCATCCGTGGGGCGGCCCTCGCCGTGGAGGGTCGCCCGATCATCGCGCTCCCCTCGACGGCGGCCGGGGGAACCGTCTCGCGGATCACGCCCTTCCTCCCCGAGGGGTCGGGCGTCGTGACCACGCGGGCGCACGTCCGGACCGTCGTGACGGAGTGGGGCGTCGCGGAGCTCTACGGGAAGTCCATCCGCGAACGGGCGGCCGCCCTCATCGCGATCGCGCACCCCGACTTCCGCGACGAGCTGACCGTGCAGGCGCGGCGCACGCACTACCTGTAGGCCGGCAGAGGTCAGTCGCGGGCGGGGCGCCGACTGCCGCCCGGAAGTGGCGCACATACGGCGCCCCGGGGCCCGACGCAGGTAGTGGTGGGGCCCCCCCCCCCCCCCCCGCCGCCCCCCCCCCCCCCCCCCGGGGCCCCCCCAACCCCCCCCTTGGCCCCCCCCCATGACCCCCACAATTGGGCGGCCTAAAGCACAACAAAAC
>JARLHH010000341.1 GCA_031292335.1 Candidatus Limnocylindrales bacterium
AGGCCGACGAAGGCCGCGACGGCCGTCCCGACCCCTTCGATGGGGCGCGAGGCGGCCTGGACCTCCTCGACGTAGACGCCGGGCGAAAGGTAGTTCGGCATGCGGATCGGCCCTCCCGGGCTGCGGAGGTAGGGACCGGTCGAGCGTGGCACCCGCCCCCTGCCCCCACAACGGGCGTCCGGACAGCCGAACGGGTCGGTCGTGGTGCCCCATCGGGCACGGTGGGCGGCCCGATCGGCTGCCCCGGGGCGGCTTGCCGGCAGGCGCCCATCTTGCGAGGCTGACCCGGCGGGCGGCCGTGCCCGTCACCGAGCGTGCGCCTGCCCGGGCGTCGGTCCCGGGCCGGTTCGCGGACCGGCCGCGGCCGGCAGTTCCGAGACCTGCAGCCTGGGGTGCACCGGATGATCGAGGAAGTCGACGAGACGCTCCGGGGCCTGATCCGGACCGAGGTGCTGAGCGGGGGCCAGGTCGAGATCTCGTTCGACGCGCCGACCAAGGACTGGGCGGCGCGCCGGAACGCGCCGACCATCAACCTGTACCTCTATGACATCCGCGAGGACCTCGCCCGCCGGGACGCGGCCTGGGCCCCTATCTACTCGGCCGAGGGCTACGTCAGCGGCCACCAGCAGCCGCCCCGTCACTACAAGCTGCAGTACATGGTGACGGCCTGGACGCAGCGGCCCGAGGACGAGCACCGTCTCCTCTCGGCCTGCCTCGGCGCGTTCCTCCGCCACGAGACGCTCGGCCCGGCGGAGATGACCGGGGCGCTGGCCGACCAGCCGCTGCCGGCGATCATCAGCGTCGCCCTGCCGCTCGGGCCGGACCGGTCCATCGCGGACGTCTGGTCGGCCATGGGGGGCGAGCTCAAGCCATCACTCGACCTCGTCTTCAACGCCCCGTTCGTCGTGGGCCGCGCCATCGCGGCCGGAGCCCCGGTGCGCGAGCTGGCGCGCCTGTCCGTCGCCCGGCCGGGCGACGGAGGGAAGCCGGAGCGGCCGGCCGGGCGGGCACGAGTCGCGACGAGGGGCCCGCTGGCGCCCGACGACGTTCCGGTCACCCAGGACGAGACCGTGGTCGGCGGCACCCCGACAAAGCCCGGCCGCACCTACCGGATCCGCGGCTACCCGCGGCCCTGATCGACGATGGCGCTCGTCTCCCCTGTTGCCGACGCGTCCGTCCGCCACCTCGCGGCGCGCCTCGAGCTGATCGAGGCCCGGGTCCGCGCGGCGGTCGGCCGGCGGCGGGCGACCGACCCGGATCCCGACGACCGGTTTCGCGGCCTGTACGTCTCCGACGCACAGGTGGACGAGATGCTGGCGGGCGGGACGGCGCGGATCCTGCCCTCCGCGCCGGATCCGGCCTTCAGCGAGCAGCTCCGCGCCGTGGAGGCGGACGCCGAAGCGGCGGAGGCAGCCGGGGCCGACGTGCGCCTCCGCCGCCTGGTCCGCTCGTTCGACCTCCAGCCGCTCGACGTCGAGCTCCTCCTGGTCGCGCTCGCTCCCGACCTCGACCCGCGCTTCGAGCGCCTCTACGGATACCTGCACGACGACGTCTCCCGCCGTCGCGCCAGCATCGGCCTGGCCCTGGAGCTCGTCGGGGCGGGCGGCGCGTCTGGCGCCGGGCGCGCTCGACTGGGCGTCTCGGGCCCGCTCGTGGCGGGCGGCCTCCTGGTCGTGGAGGACACGGAACGGCCCTTCCTGACCCGCGCGCTCCGGGTTCCCGACCGCGTGGCCGGCCACCTCGTGGGAGACGACACGACCGACCCGCTCGTCGCCGCCCTGCAGGTCACCCCGTCCGATCGCGACCTCGCCGGCTCGGCGACCCTGGAGCGCGGCCTGCGCGCCGGCGCGCGGCTGGCCTACGTGCGGGAGCGGATCGGGACCGCGCCGCTCACCGTTGCCGCCCGGGCGCTGGCACGCCTGGGGCCGCCCCCGGTGGTGATCGACCTGGGTCGCCTGGGCCCTCGCGAGGAGGCGGAAGCGGCGACCGCGGCGGTCCGCGAGGCACGCCTCCGCGGGTGCGGGCTGGTCGCGGGGCCGGTCGACGTGCTCGCCGAGCGCGGGCCGTCCGCCGTCCGGGCGTTCGCGGAGGCGGCCTGCGTGACGGTCCTCCACGGCGCGCGCGGCTGGGACCCGGCGTGGTCGCGAACCGTGGCGTTCCTGGTGGAGGCCGGTCTCCCGACGCCCGCCGAGCGCCGCGACGCGTGGCACGCGGCCCTTGACGGATCCGCCTCCGACGAGATGGCGACCGCGATCGCCGCGCTCCCCTACCGGCTCGCCCCGGAGCAGGTGGAGCGGGCCGCCGAGGCGGGCCGGCTCACGGCGGCCGCAGCCGGCCGGCCGCTCGCGGTGGACGACGTCGCGGCGGGCGCGCGCTCGCAGAACGCGGCCGGCCTGTACCGCCTCGCGCGCCGGATCGAGCCCCGCGTCGGCTGGTCTGACCTCGTCCTGCCGGCGGCGGTCATCGAGCAGCTCGGCGAGCTGACGGCGCGCGCGCGCCACCGGGACCGCGTCCTCGACGACTGGGGCCTGGGCCGGACATCGCTCAAGGGCCGCGGCGTGACCGCCCTCTTTGCCGGCGATTCCGGCACCGGCAAGACGATGTCGGCCGAGGTGATCGCCGGGTCGCTCGGGCTGGACCTGTACGTGATCGACCTGTCCACGATCGTGGACAAGTACATCGGCGAGACGGAGAAGAACCTGGACCGGGTCTTCAACGAGGCCGACCGGGTGAACGGCGTCCTCCTCTTCGACGAGGCGGACGCGATCTTCGGCAAGCGCTCCGAGGTGAAGGATGCCCGGGATCGCTACGCCAACGTGGAGGTCGCCTATCTGCTCCAGCGGATGGAGGTCTTCGACGGCATGGCCGTGCTCACCACGAACCTTCGCGCCAACGTGGACGAGGCGTTCCTCCGCCGGCTCGACGCGATCGTGGACTTCGCGGTCCCCGACGTGGAGGATCGCCGCCGCCTGTGGGAGCGCAACCTGGCCGCGGGCGTGCCCAAAGCGGACGACATCGACGTCGACTTCCTGGCCCGGCGCTTCACGCTGTCGGGCGGGAACATCCGGAACGTGGCGGTCGGCGCCGCGTTCCGGGCGGCGGCAGGAGAGCGACCGCTGGCGATGGCCGACCTGGTTCGCGAGACGGCCCGCGAGTACCGGAAGCTGGGCCGCCTGTGCGTTGAGGCCGAGTTCGGCTCCTGGTTCGGCGCGATCACAACCAGCTGAGGCGATCGGGGCCGGCCGGCTCGGCCGGTGACCCGGGGATTGACGGGGGCACGACGATGACGGATGACGCCACGGTCAGGCGGGAGGAGGCGAGCATGCATCGCCACGAGCATGAAGAGGTGACGACGCGTCGCCAGTCGATGCGCCGGACGGACCACGAGGATGCCACGGGAGCGCTGGCGGCCCGGGCGGCCGCCGCGGGCCGGACCGATGCGCTCGGTCCCTCGTCCATCCTGCGTCTCCAGCGGATGGCCGGCAACGCCGGCGTCGCGCAGCTGCTCGAGGACGAGCCGGAGTCGCCGGTCAAGGACGTGGTGGGCAGGGGCGGTGGCACGCCCCTGGAGCCCGAGGTGCGCGGGCGGATGGAGTCGAGCTTCGGGGCCGACTTCTCGGATGTCCGCGTGCACACGGGCAGCGGAGCCGCCGCGTCCGCGCAGGCGGTCGACGCGCACGCCTACACCGTGGGCAACGAGATCGTCCTGGGCGACGGACACGGGCAGGGATCCCCGGAGGGCGCTCGGACGCTCGCCCACGAGCTGACCCACGTCGTCCAGCAGCGGTCCGGCACCGTCGAGGGCACGCCGGCGCCCGGCGGCATCTCGGTCAGCAGCCCAAGCGACCGCTTCGAGCGGGCCGCCGAGGCGACGGCCGACCGGGTCATGACGACCGGCCGCGCGGGCGACGTCGGCGCCGCGGCGACGGCCTCGATCCAGCGCGAGGACGCCCCCGAGGACGAGACCGAGGACGACGTCCAGGAGCTGGCGATCCAGCGCGAGGACGCGGACATCGACGACGAGGAGCACCTGCTCCTGTAGTCAGATCAGGCCCTGGCGGATCGCATAGGCGACCGCATGCGTGCGGTTGCGCAGGTCGAGTCGCGACGTCACGTCGTGGATCACGTTCTTCACCGTCCGCTCGGAGAAGAAGAGGCGGCGTCCCACCTCCGCTGTGTCGTGCCCCTCGGCGAGCAGCCGGAGCACCGCGATCTCGCGCTCGGTGAGCCCGGCGAAGGTCAGCCCGCGGGGATGCAGCACCTGGCGCTGGAGCCGGCCGACCTGGGACAGGAGCCTGCCCAGGAGGTCCGGTGGCAGCGTCCCCTCCCCGGCCGCCGCCGCACGGATCGCGACCGCGAGGTGGCCGCCGGTCACCTGGCCACGCCGGACGACACCGCTCACGCCGGCCTCGACCGCGGCCAGCAGGCCGACGTCGTCGACCTTGGCGACGAGCAGGACCAGGCGCTCGTGGCCGGCTGCCCGGAGCCCCCGCAGCTCGCGGGTCGTCTCCTCGTCGACCTCGTCGGCGACGACCACCACGACGGCCGCCGAAGCCGCGGCCGAGTCCGGGACCACATCGATGCCGGCCTGGTCGCGCAGGTGCGCGGCAAGGCCGGCGCGGGAAAGCGGGTCCGTGCTCGCGATCGCCACCGGGATGCGCTCGACCCGGGAGGCCATGGCGGCCGGACGGAGGGAGACTGGCACGGCGGTCAACATCGATATGCCCCCTTCCCCGTTCGCGGTCCCGACGGCATCCTGTCGGCGATCTGGCGCCCCCGCGACGGCTCCGACAGCCTGCACCACCGGCGCTTCCGGGCACTTAACGCCGGCATAACGGCCGCCTGATCGGGCAGCCAGACCTGCCCGAGCGGTGCCCTCTGAACGGCCCGCCGGCCGCTGGCGCTGCCCTCGCGCGACGCCTACACTCCGCCACCATGGGAGCACTCGTCACCCTCGCCTCGAAGGCGCTCGAGGTCGTGCCCGGCTCGGTCGTGTCGTGCACGGTGACCGTCAAGAACGCCGGCACGGTCGTCGACCAGTTCACGATCGACGTCCTGGGCGACCCCGGTGCCTTCGCAACCGCGGACCCGCCTGCGCTTTCGCTGTTCCCGGGCGCCGAGGGCAGCGCGGTCGTCTCCTTCGCCCCGCCGCGTGCCTCCACGACGCCATCGGGCGACCTGCCCTTCGGGATCCGCGCCCGCTCCCAGGAGGACCCGGCCGGCTCCGCCGTCGAAGAAGGCGTGCTCAGCGTCGCCGCCTTCAGCGACACGTTCGCCGAGCTGGTCCCGCGCTCCTCCCGCGGCAGCCGCGGGGCGACCCACGAGCTGGCTGTCGACAACCGCGGCAACGCCCGCCTCAACGCGTCGATCACCGCAGCCGATCCGGACCAGCTGCTCGGGTTCGACGTGCAGCCGCCCGGCCTCGTGGTGGAGCCCGGCACGGCCGGGTTCGCCAAGGTCCGGGTCAGGCCGGTGACGCGGTTCTGGCGGGGCCAGCCCAAGACGCGCCCGTTCAAGGTCGCCGTCGCGGGCGACGATGCGCGTCCCATCGTCCTCGACGGCACCATGGTCCAGGAGGCCATGCTGCCGCGCTGGCTCGTACCGGCGCTCCTCGCCCTCCTCGGCCTGCTCATCCTGGCCGCGCTCATCTGGGCCCTCTTCCTGCAGCCGGCGATCCAGAGCGCCGCAACCCAGGCGCTGTCCGACGCCGGGTTCACCCCGCGACCGAGCGTCGCGGCGGGAACCGGAGGAGCCAGCCCGGCGCCCGGTGGCGCCTCGCCGTCCCCGGCAGCCTCCGCGGGCACGGGCGCCTCGCCCAGCCCCGCCGCGTCGGCCGGTCCGCCGACACCGACGCCGGCCCCCGTCGGGAATGGCGTGCCGCAGGACGGGCGACTCGCCGCGGACGGGTCGAACCCGTCGACGGCGACCTTCAGCTCGACGTTCTACATGACCGACCTGGTCTTCGCCAACCCCAACGGCCGGGCTGGAACGCTCCAGCTCCTCCGCGATGGGTTCGTCCTGATCACGCTCCGCCTGGAGAACTTCCGCGACCTCGATTTCCACTACGTGACGCCGATCGTGATCCAGAAGGGCCAGAAGCTCGTCTTCACGGCCACCTGCACGTCGTCGGGCGCGTGTGACCCGTCCGTCTACTTCGACGGGTTCGTCCGCCCCTGAGGCGGCCGGAGTCCCGGTGCGCCGCATGAGCCCGCGCCAGCGCCTGGGTCTGGCGGTCGCAGCCTGGCTCGTGGGTGCGCTCACCGTGGCGCCCGCGATCGCGGCGGTGACGAGCTCCGGCGGCCAGGCAAACCCGGCCGGCGATCCCGCCGCGCCGCTGGCGATCTCGCTGGAGCCGGGTGACACCGCGCGTGTCTCGCTCAACACGGACGGGTCCCAGCTGCTGCGGACCGCCTCCGACGAGGCGGCGGTCGGCCCGGACGGCCGGTGGGTCACCTATCGCGTCTCGCTCGTCGGCACCGCCACCGCCTCCACCGGGATCATGCTCGCCGACCGCGCGGCAGCGACCGTGACCCGGATCTTCCCCGTCGCGCAGCAGCCGAGCAGCTTCCTGAAGGGCCCGGTGGTGTCGGGCGCCGTCGAGGAGCCGAGCGTCTCCGCGGACGGCTCCCTCGTCGCGTTCGGCCTGACGAACGCCAACCAGCAGTCCACCATCGTGCTCTGGACGCGGGGCGCGGGCCTGACCCTGCCACTGAGCGGGACGCTCACCGGGAACGTGCCCGGCCTGGCCAACCTGCCGTACTCCCCGCTCCACCATCCGCGCCTGTCGGCGGACGGGAGCGTCCTGGCGTTCGAGTCGGATGGCTACGCCGACGCCGACACGCCGCTGCCGTCCGGCTTCTACGTGCTGGTCCTGGCGACGGGATACGTCGAGGCCGTGAGCGCCCCGAGCGGCTCCACCGTCCCGGGTCCACCCGGGCGGCAGTACGGGTCGCTCGCGGTCTCCGCCGACGGTTCCGTCGTCGCCTTCGCCTCCAGCCAGAACCTGCTGGGGTCCGCCGTTGGGAGCCTGACGTACATCCGGGGCTCGCTCCCGGCGATGCAGGTCTGGAGGCGCGACCGGACCGCCCAGACCACGACGCTCGTGTCCGCTGCCGGCGGCGTGCCCGCCGCCGGTTCGAGCGACCACCCCGCGGTGTCGCCGGACGGGAGCGTCGTCGCGTTCGAGTCGGCGGCCGCGAACCTGGTCCCAGGAGACGGGAACGGGGTGGCGGACATCTTCGCCTGGACTGCCGGGTCGACCCTTCGACGGGTCTCCGTGGCGCCGGACGGGACCGAGGCCGACGGCCCCAGCGACTGGCCTGCCGTCTCGGCGGACGGGCGCTCGATCGTCTTCTCCTCGTCCGCGACCAACCTGGTCCCGGGAGACTCGAACGGCGTGGCGGACCTTTTCGTGGCTGGCCCGGAGATCGACCGGCTGGCCCGCGTGAGCGTCGGCGTGGGCCCGGCACAGGCCGACGGCGACAGCCTCCGACCGTCGTTCGCGCTCAATGCCCAGCTCGTGGTGTTCGAGTCGAGCGCCACGAACCTCGTCCAGGGGGACACGAACGGCAACTCGGACATCTTCGTGCGGGATCGTCGCCCACCCCAGCCACAGCCCAGCCCGACGCCGACGCCCACACCCACGCCGAAGCCGGTCGTCAAAGCGTCGATCATCGTCTCGCCGAACCCGGTTGACTTCGGGAGCGTGCCGATCGGGACCCTTGGCGTCACGCAGAGCGCGACGATCCTGAGCGTTGGCACGGGCCCGGTGCAGGTCGGGGCCGTCGTGATCAGCGGCCCGAACGCCGGTGACTTCCTGCTGAGCGCCAACCCCTGCACCGGGACGACGCTCGCGCCGGGCGTTTCGTGCGCGATCGGGGTGCTCTTCATCGGGACGGCGACCGGCATCCGCACGGCGCAGCTGTCGGTCGCGTCCGACGCCGGGCCGCCCGAGGTCGTCCAGCTCATCGCGGCGGTGGGCGTCGGGATCCTGACCCTGGACCCGGCGGTCGGCCCGCCGGGCTTCGTCACGATCGCGACCGGCCAGGGCTTTCCGGCCAACGCGCCGGTAACCCTGACCTGGTCGGCCGGGATCACGCCGACCCCCCTGGCGCCGGTCTTCACCGACGCGACCGGCGCGTTCACGGCCCAGGTGCTCGTGCTGCCGGGCGACATCGAGGGGCCCCGCAGGCTGCGCGCGGTGGTGACGTTGTCAGGCATTCCGGCGACACCGGCGACGGCGCCGTTCCTGGTGGTCGCCGGAACGGGGGTGCCGCCGGTGAGCGGTTTGATCCAGGTCTTCCGCGACTCGCTGGGCCAGCCGATCATCCTGCGCAGGTGAGCGTCACCCGGAGGGCCTCGCCCCGAGCCGCGGCGTGGGCTACGCTTCGGGGGACACGCAACCCAGGGAGGCGAACGCAAGCGGGATGATCTGCCCGAAGTGCGGCACCCAGAACGCGGCGGGAGACGCGTTCTGCGGCGGATGCGGCGCGTTCCTCGAGTTCGCCGCCGAGGAAGCCGGCGCTCCCGGGGTGGCCGCGGCCGCGCAGGACGTCCCGCCGGACGCCGCGCAGGCACCGCCCGGTCCGGTCGGTGCCGCGCCGCCCCCCGGAGCCGCCCCCTCGTCGGCCAACCCACCCACCCCCCGCCCCCCCCCCGCGCCCCCCCCGCACACCACCCGGCCTAACAATACCGTCTGCC
>JARLHH010000342.1 GCA_031292335.1 Candidatus Limnocylindrales bacterium
TCCGGCGGCCCGGGCAGCGCTGCGCCGGGGAGCGTCCCCGGGACCACGCCCGGGGGCACCGACCCGCTGCCGCTCGTGCTCGCCGCGCTGGGCCTCGTCGCCCTGCTGCTGGCGGCGTTCACGGCGCGCCGCCGGCACCGCCGGTGAACGGGCTGAGCCACCGGGCGGGGCGAACGGGTGGAGCGGATCGTCCGCGCCGGGCGTATCCTGCGACGCCATGAGCCCTCGCGCCAAGCGCCCTGCCCCCGCCGCCCCGCGGACCGCCATCGGCATCGACGTCGGCGGGACCGGCGTGAAGGCCGCCGTCGTCGATCTGTCGACGGGGGAGCTGGCCTCGCCTCGCCTGCGGGTCAAGACGCCGCAGCCGGCCACGCCGGAGGCGGTCGTGGCGGCCGTCGGCGGGATCGTGGACCAGCTCGTCGCGGATGGGCATGTCGCGCCCGGCATGCCTGCCGGGGCGGGCCTGCCGGGCGTCGTGAAGGCGGGTCGCCTGATGACCGCGGCGAACATCGACCGGTCCTGGATCGAGGCGCCCGCCGAGGCGATGCTCACGGCCCGCCTGGACCGGCCGGTCCGGCTCGTCAACGATGCCGATGCGGCCGGCCTCGCGGAGGCGACCTTCGGCGCAGCCAAGGGCGTGCTTGGGACGGTCCTCCTGCTCACGATCGGGACCGGCATCGGGAGTGCCCTCTTCATCGACGGCCACCTCCTCGATTCCACCGAGTTCGGGCACGTGACCTATCGCGGCAAGGACGCCGAGACGCTGGTCTCGGGCGCCGCCCGCGAGCGGCGCGGGATCGGCTGGAAACAGTGGGGCCGCGAGTTCAGCGAGTACATGGCGCTCCTGGAGCGCTGGTTCTGGCCGGACCTCATCATCCTCGGCGGCGGCGTCAGCAAGGAGTACGCCAAGTACGCGAAGTACCTGTCCGCCCGGGCGCCGATCGTCACGGCCCAGTACCTGAACACATCCGGGATCGTCGGCGCGGCCCTTGCCGGGGCCGGCGTCGGGATCGCCGCGGCCGTGATCGCGCGTGAGGCCGCCTCGGCGCCCGCGGCAGCCGGCCCCGACGCGGCCGTGTCGGCGGGCTCGGGCGCGCGGGTACAGGCGGCCCAGGTCGCCGCGTCGCTCGTGATCGAGGATCAGCCGCCGCGCTGAGGCCGGGCGGCGCCGGTTGAGCTGCGCGGGCCGAGCGGTCGCCGCGCTTCCCAAGCCCGCGAGACGCCCGACGGCGCACCTCCCGTAGACTGGCTGGCGCATGGCGACCGAACGCGACTACTACGCGATCCTGGGTGTGCCCCGCACCGCGACCGACGCGGAGATCAAGCGCGCCTTCCGCAAGCTGGCCCAGCAGTGGCACCCGGACGTCAACCGCGACTCCGGGGCCGACGAGCGCTTCAAGGAGATCAACGAGTCGTACCAGGTCCTGTCCGACCCACAGCGCCGCCAGGCGTACGACATGTTCGGGGCGGCCGGGGTCAACGGGTCGGGCGCGTTCACCGGGGCGCAGCAGGGGTTCGGTGGCTTCTCCGACCTCTTCGACGCGTTCTTCGGTGGCACGGCCGCGGGCGGCGCGACGCGGCGCGGGCGGGCGGCCGTCGGCTCCGACCTCCGCTACGACCTGCGGGTCAGCTTCGAGGAATCGATCCGTGGCACCGAGAAGGAGATCGAGTACTCGCTCCTGGACCGCTGCGCGACCTGTTCCGGGAGCGGCGCGAAGGCCGGCTCCGCGGCGATCGCGTGTCCGCAATGCCAGGGCAGGGGGGAGATCCGCCACGTCCGCCAGACGATGCTGGGCCAGATGGTGAACGTGGTCGCCTGCCCGCGCTGTCGCGGCGAGGGCAAGGTCGTTGAGCTGCCCTGCGAGGACTGCGGCGGCGACGGCCGGCGAGAACGGACGAAGCGGCTCCGCGTCAGCGTGCCGGCCGGCATCGACGACGGCCACCAGATCCGCCTCTCGGCGGAGGGCGAGGTTGGGCCGCGCGGTGGCCCGCCGGGCAGCCTCTACGTGGCGATCCACGTGACGCCGCATCCGTCGCTGAAGCGCGAGGGCACGGAGCTGTTCCACCAGCTGTCGCTCTCGATCGCCCAGGCGGCGCTGGGAACGAGCGTCCGGGTGCCGACGGCGGACGGCGAGGAGGACCTGGAGATCAAGCCGGGGACCCAGCCTGGGACGGAGATCCGGCTGCGTGGCCGGGGTGCCCCCCACCTACGCCGGGCGGGTGCGCGCGGCGACCTCCACGTCCTGGTCGACGTGAAGATCCCCTCGAAGCTCACGAAGGAGCAGCGCGAGGCGCTCGAGTCGTTCGCCGCCGCCTCGGGCGAGAGCGGGCTGGGCACTGCCAGGCCCGGCGTGCTCGACCGTCTCAAGGACGCGCTGGGGTGACCGGGGCGGCGGCTGCCGAGCCGGCGGCGGAGGGGCTGCTCGGGGACGCCACGTGGCTGGAGCTGGCGGTCACCTGCGACACGGAAGCCGTCGAAGCCGTGAGCGAGATCCTCTCGCGGGTCGCGCCGGGCGGGGTGAGCGTCGAGCCCGGGTTCCGGCTGAGCGACGAGGGCCTGGGCGCCATCGTTGACCCCGACCAGCCCGCCACCGTGCGGGCGTACCTGCCGGCGCGCGATCCGCGGGCCGTCCGGGAAGCGGTCGCCACGGCGGATCGAGCGCTCGGCCACCTCGCGGCCTTCGGCCTGCGCGAGATCGGGGCACTCGTCACGGGCGTGGTCCACGACTCGGATTGGGCGAGCGCCTGGAAGCGCCACGTCCGCGTGATGCGGATCGGCCGGCGGATCGTGATCCGGCCGACCTGGAGGCGTCACCACCGCGCGCCCGGCGACGTGGTGATCGCCATGGATCCAGGTATGGCCTTCGGTACCGGCCTCCATCCCACCACCCGCCTCTGCCTGGCCGGGATCGAGCGCTGGGCGGACGATGGCCTCCTTTCCCGCGGCGCCGCGGCGGATGGGCACGCCCGACTGCTGGACGTGGGCTGCGGGTCGGGGGTGCTGGCGATCGCGGCCGGCCTGCTCGGGGCCGGCGAGCTGATCGGCGTGGACACGGATCCGATCGCGATCGAGGCGACGCTCGCGAACGCCCGGCGCAACCGGCTGCGGCGGCAGGTCAGGGCCTGGCAGGGGACCGTTCCGACGGGCGCGGGACCGTTCGACTTCGTCGCGGCGAACCTGATCGCGTCCGTCCTCGTCGCGCTGGCGCCGGGGCTCCGCGACGAGCTGCGGCCGGGGGGCCGGCTCCTCGCCTCGGGCATCTTCGTGGACCGCGAACGTGACGTCCGTTCCGCGCTTGCCGCTGCCGGCCTCGCCATCCTCCATCGCGTGGCGGAGGGCGACTGGGTGGCCCTGGACGCCGAGCGCCCCGCCGAGTAGGCGTGCCTGCCATGCCGACCCGGCTCCAGATGGCGCACGCGGTGCCGACCGCTCTCGGGAGGGCGACGGCCCCAAGCCCGGCCTGCCGGGTTCGCCGCGCCTCGATCACGAACCTGGGGTGCAAGGTCAACCAGGCCGAGATGGATGCCGTCGTGCGCAGGCTCCGGGCCGCCGGGGTCGAGATCGTGCCGGCCGGGGTGTCGGCCGACCTCCACGTCGTGAACACGTGCACCGTGACCGCCGTCGCCGATGACAAGTCGCGCAAGGCCGTGCGGCGGGCGCGCCGGGCCAGCCCGGGCGCCGACGTCGTGGTGACGGGCTGCTCGGTCGAGATCGGCCGGGCCGCGTACGCCGCGCTCGACCCAGCTGCGCACCTGGTCGCCAACGTGGGGAAGGACGAGCTTCTCGGGGAGATCGAGCGGCTGCTCGGCGCGCCAGCTGGTCCCACGGCCGGACGCGAGGCATCTCCGCCCGGATTGGTTGCCGGCGCGCTGCCCACCCTCGCCGGCGTCGAGATCGCGGGGGGCACGGACGGACGGACCCGGATCGACCGGACCCGCGCCTTCGTGAAGGTGCAGGACGGCTGCTCGTTCCACTGCACCTACTGCATCATCCCGCGGGCGCGTGGCGCCGAGCGGTCGATCGGCCCCGACGACGTGCTCCGCGACGTGCGCCGCGCGGTCGGCGCCGGCCACCGCGAGATCGTCCTGACCGGGATCAACATCGGCACGTACGACGGCGGTTGGCCCGAGGCGGGATCCCGCGGCGCGCACGCGCGCAGCGCGCTGACGCTCGGCGGGCTGGTGCGGCGCATCCTCGCCGAGACCGAGGTGGAGCGAATCCGGCTCTCGTCGATCGAGCCGCAGCACCTGGACGCCGACCTGCTCGATGCCTGGCTGTCGGCAGGTGCCGGCCGGTGCCTGCCGCACTTCCACCTCCCGCTCCAGTCCGGCGACGACGGGGTGCTCCGCCGGATGGGCCGCCGCTACGACACGGCCTTCTACGCGAGCGTGGTGGCACGTGTTCGGGCCGCATTCCCGCGGGCGGCGGTCCACGCGGACCTGATCGTGGGCTTTCCCACCGAGGACCAGGCGGCCTGGGAGCGCTCGATCTCCTTCGTGCGGTCGCTCGACCTGGCCGGGATCCACGTCTTCCGCTACTCGGAGCGACCCGGCACGCCGGCGACGCGCATGTCCCGCCAGGTGCCCGAACCCGCCCGGCAGGCACGCGCCGCGGAGGCCCTCGCGATCGCCGCCGCGGCGCGGCGGCGATTCGCGGCCGGCGCCGTCGGGCA
>JARLHH010000343.1 GCA_031292335.1 Candidatus Limnocylindrales bacterium
GATCCGTCTCCTCCGCCGTGGTCGATCACGCCGAGTCGCCGGTCCTGGTGGCGCGCGGGGACCACGTCGGATCGATCATCCTCGCGGAGGACGGCTCGCCTGCCGGGATCGCGGCGCGCAACCTCCTCGTGCGCTGGCCGCCGTTCGCGGGAATCCCGGTTCGCGTGGTCGGTGTGGTCGACGTCGCGGCCCCCTGGCGGACCGGGATCGCGCCGACCATGTTCGCGGCGGCGACGGATCTCTACGCCGAGCTGCTCGCGAGCACGCGGGAGACGTTCGGCCAGGTCGTGGCGGCCGCCGTCGCGACGCTCCGGGCGGTCGGCCGCACCGCGGACGCCGAGCTGCGCGAGGGAGATCCGGCCGACCAGCTGGTGCAGTCTGTCCGTGACGTCGCCGGGGACCTGATCGTGATCGGCTCACGGGGCCACACCGGGATCAGCCGGATCGTGATGGGCAGCGTGGCGCACAGCGTGCTGCTCCACGCGCGGTGCTCCGTGCTCGTCCTCAGGCAGCCGCACCAGCCCCACCACTAGGCGGTCCGGCGCGATCATGACGCACGTGCCGGGCACGCTCGCGCGCCGCGCGGAGTGACGCCTACACTACGGTCATGGCATCGAGCTACCTGCGCGGCGACGACCTGGTGGCCCCCGTGCGCATCCACGCCGATCGCGAGGCGGGCACGCTCCGGATCGAGTGGGCCGACGGGCACGTCTCCTCGTACGACTTCGTGCGGCTGCGCTGGCTCTGCCCGTGCGCCTACTGTCGCGGCGAGATGGGGCAGCCGGGCTGGCTGGATTCGAACCCTTCGCTCACCGGGGAGCAGACGCGGCTCGTCTCGATGGAGCCCGTGGGCGGGTACGCCGTCGCGCCGACCTGGGGCGACGGGCACCACACGGGCTTCTACACGTTCACCTCGCTGCGCGCCCATTGCCCGTGCCCCGAGTGCACGGCCGCTCGCGCCGGCGCCGGACATCCCGACGCGGCCATCCCGAAGGGAGCATCGCGATGATCGTCGCAACCACGCCATACATCGCCGGCCACCGCGTCACCGAGACGAAGGGGATGGTCTTCGGGCTGGTCGTCCGGAGCCGCGGCCTGGGCGGCAACATCATGGCCGGGCTCCGGTCGCTCGGCGGGGGCGAGATCCACGAGTACACCGAGCTGCTCGAGGACACCCGCCGCCAGGCCATCGATCGCCTGGTCCACAACGCGACGCTCGCCGGCGGCAACGCGGTGCTCTCGATGCGCTTCGACAGCTCGGAGATCGCGAGCACCATGTCCGAGATCGTCGCGTACGGGACCGCGGTCGTGGTCGAGGAAGACGCGTCGCAGACGGTTCCGACCACGCCGGTCGAGTAGCCATGATCGCGACTCGCCGGGGGCCGGCCGCCGCTCAACGTTGGGCGGCCGCCACCCGCCGTTGGCCGGACACGGCCCGCGATCGGTCGGCCCCGGCCCCGGCCCCGTCATCGGGAGCCTGACCGTGGGCGTGGGGATCGTCCGCCTGCTGCTGGCGTTCGTCGGAGCGCTGATGCTCCTGGGCGGGTTGGTGGCGGTCATGAGTGGCGACGCCGGGACCTTCGCCGGGCTGTGGCTGATCGTCGTGGGCGGGATCCTCCTGCTCGCGGTGACGCTGGAGCGGCTTCGATATCGGAGCGAGCAGGCGGACCACGCCGGCGCCGCGCCGGGGCCGGGCGGGGGCGAGAGCCTGGACACGCCGATGGAGCCGAGGTTCCGGCGCACCGACGAGCTCTTCGAGGACCCGTCCAGCCGGCGAACGATGCGGGTGTGGCTGGACCCGGCGACCGGCGAGCGGCGCTACCGCGCCGAGGGGTAGCGCCCGAACCCGCGGGAGGGTCGGCCCCACGGATGGTCGGCCGCGAACGTGGCCGTGCTACGATCTCTGGCCGACCCGCACGCGTGTGGTGCGCTCGACGCCGACGTCACCCGTGACCACCGCCCCTGGAGCCAACCGGCCCATATGACGACCCTCCGCGCCCGCTCCCCGCGCTCGGCTGCGCGCCGGCGTCCGGCCGCGCTCCCGTACATCAACCGCGAGCTGTCGTGGCTGGACTTCAACGCGCGCGTCCTCTTCGAGGCGCGCGACGAGCGCAACCCACTCCTGGAGCGAGCCAAGTTCCTGGCCATCTTCGCGTCGAACCTGGACGAGTTCTTCCAGGTCCGCGTCTCGGGCCTGCTGGACCAGGTGGCCTCCGGCAGCGCCAAGAAGTCCCCGGACGGCCGCACGGCCGCCGAGCAGCTGGGCGCGATCCGCGCCCGCGTCCACGGCCTGGTCCTCGACCACGCCCGACTCGTGGCCGAGGTGCGTGCCGCGCTGGCCACCGAGGGCGTGGCGGTCGTCGACCACGCGGCGGTGCCCGAACATCACGCCCGGCTGCGGGAGCGGTACCTCGAGGAGATCTTCCCGGTCCTGACTCCGCTCGCGGTGGCCCCGGGCCATCCCTTCCCGTACATCAGCACGCTCAGCCTGTCCCTCGCCGTCGTGGTCCGCGACCCCGACGGCGGAGAGCAGCGCTTCGCCCGCATCAAGGTGCCGGAGATCCTGCCGCGCCTGGTCGCCGTGGACGCCCACGTCTACGTCCCGCTGGAGCAGGTGATCGCCGCGAACATGGACGTCCTCTTCCCCGGCCTGGAGATCGTCGAGTCGCACCCGTTCCGGGTGACCCGCGATGCCGACTTCGACATCGAGGAGGACGAGGCGGGCGACCTCGTCTCGGCGATCGAGCACGAGCTGCGCCAGCGGCGCTTCGGCTCGGCGGTCCGCCTCGAGGTCGAGGACGGCATGCCGGACAGCGTCCGCGAATTCATCCTCGGCGGCATCGGCCTCGGGCCGGACGACGCCTACGCGGTCCCGGGGATCCTGGACGCCACCTGCTTCTGGCAGCTCGCGACACTGGACCTGCCGGAGTTGCGCGACCCACCCTGGACACCGGTCGTCCCGACCCGCCTGACCCCACACGACGAGGGTGACGCGGTCGATGTCTTCGCGGCGATCCGGCAGGGCGACATCCTGGTCCACCACCCGTACGAGTCGTTCGGCGCATCGATCGAACGGTTCATTGCCCAGGCCGCCGACGACCCGGACGTGCTGACCATCAAGATGACGTTGTACCGGACCTCGGGCGACTCGCCGATCGTGCGGGACCTGATCCGCGCCGCGGAGCAGGGCAAGCAGGTGGTCGTTCTCGTCGAGATCAAGGCCCGCTTCGACGAGGAGGCGAACATCGTCTGGGCGCGCAAGCTGGAGCAGGCGGGCGCCCA